>JASKZW010000141.1 GCA_030147425.1 Tissierellales bacterium | reverse complement strand
CCCTTTATTACATCTAAAATTTCTATTTTATTATCATAGCTTTTATTTAAAAATAATGCCCACTCAGGCATTTTAGCTAATTTATTAAACTTACTGTTCTTAGATGTGTTTTCCATTAAATAAACAAAATCTCCTATTATTTCCTTATCTAGATCTATATCCTCATCTAAGTCTGATTCTCTAAGATTATTTATAGTTAAATCATATACTTCTTCTAGAAAATATCCATTAGACCTTATCTGATTATATAGTTTAATTAGGTCGGATAGGAATCTATCTAAGCTTATATTAGGAAAGTCAAGAATCAATTTCCTTAGTTTTCCATTCCTATCTATCTCCTTATTAAAAACTTCCTTAGCTATCTTAGCTAGTAAAATATCCTTATTATTTTCCTCAATAATTTCATATTTAGGACTTATCCCTAGATAAATAAAATTTTCCCTAATAATTTCATTACAGAAGCTATGTATAGTAGATATATTAGCCTTATCCATATCCTTATATATAGAATACCAATAATCACTTTTTTCAGCTTTCTTTCTTAGCTCTTGCCTTATCCTATATATCATTTCCTGGCTAGCCTTTTTTGTAAAAGTTATAGCTACTATAGATTCTACAGGTTTAGGATTTTCTGGAGAAGAAGATTCAAGTATTTTTATATATCTTTCAGTTAAAACTTTGGTCTTTCCAGTCCCAGCTCCTGCATTAACAACCAAATTAGAATCTATTGTCTCTATAGCTAACTCTTGCATCTTAGTATTTTTAACCACAGCTACACCCCCTTTGCTAGTCTACATAAATCTTTAAACTTACAAAAACTCGGACATGACTTGTCAGATGCTGGAAAATAGCCATTTTCTATCTTAGCCATATATTCCTCTATATAGGCCTTAGCTATATTTCTTAAGTCTTCTAACTCTTCTTCACTTAAATTATTAAATTTTTCTTTAGAAATAAATTCCTCATAGTCATTGTCAAATAAAAGTATCTTAGATTCTTTTCTAGGTATAATATCGTAAATTAAAGCTATTACTTCTTCATCCTCAAAAACTAGAGATGTTAAAGGAAGGTAAAGGCTCAAGCCTTCTTTTATATCTTTCTCATTGTATATTCTATAATTACTATTCTTATAATTTTTCATAACTATGCCTTTTTCATCCCAAATATCTATTCTATCAACCCTAGTAGATATATAATAATTTTTTCCCTCTATCTCTATTTCTCTTGATTTACTAGTCTTGTTTTCTTCTTGATCTACATAAAACTTAATTTGAAAAGGTAACTCCTTCATATTCTCTAAATCACTTTTTATATAATCTGTTAGTTTTCTTATATTCATCTCCATTTGAAGATTAAAAATAGGAGAAGTTATAGAATAATTCATATTAATTAATTCTTTAAAATAATTTTCTTTTATATAGGCAGAAATATACTCTATATCTATGTCTGTATTATTATTTTCATCCAAATAAACTTTTATATTTCTTTTATTCTCCTCATAAAATCTATCTATAATTTTAGAATTTATTAAACTAAATTCTAAATTTCCAATTTCCTGTCCATCTCTAGAATAGGAGTCCAAAGATAAGATCCTTTCCAAGTAGAAACTAAGAGGACATTGGCCATAAGACTCTAAAAAACTAGGACTATAAACCTTATTTTCTAAAGACTTAGATAAATTCCTTAAAATCTGTTCATTCCTAATAAAACCATTGTACGGATTTTCTTCTATAAATCTATTTTTTTCTATTTCTGCCCTTCTTGCCACATCCTTTACCATCACAGTATCTACTTCTTCTGTCAAAAACTTATTTTGACAAAGATAGAAATATAGTTTTCTCTCATTAGTTATTTCTTCTAAGTCTAGGTCTAAGTTATAAGATAAATCCATATCTATATAATTTATATGATTCTTAGATTCTTCTGCCACTAATATTATCTCATCCCAAAATATAGAGGGGAGACTAGATTCACTTAAGTTTTCCGAATAAGATAAATAAATATCCTCTTCAGCCAAGGATAAGATTCTAGTAAAGTCAAAAGCTGCCTTGTCTAATCTTTCATAATAACCCTTATATTCTAATCCCAGTTCTTTAAAAAACTTTATATTTTTTTCTATTATAGGAGAAGCTCCCCTTTCTAAGTTAGGATATTCTCCCTGAGTTAGCCCTAAAATAAAGATACTTTTAAAATTTAATCCTCTTGCAGTTTCTAAGGAAAGGACTGAAATTCCGCTGTTATTTCCTTCATATAAACTTATGTATGTATTTTCAAAATACATTATAAGGAAATCTACATAGTCTTTCCTCTTTATTTTTTTCCTACTTATACTAAGGTCTATAAAAGATTCAAAGTCTTCCTTTATTTTTTCTATTATCTTTAAATCCCTGTATAGAATATTATAGTTATTATTTTGATGATAATTTGAATAAATATTTTCTACCAGATTAAAATACTTTATTAGATCTAAACTACTTATTAAATAGTCTTTTAAAGTTCTAGCACTTCCTAAAAATTCCTCTATATGAGAAACTTTTTGCTTTATTTCAATGATTTCCTCCAATAAATCTTTTTCAATATTATCATCTAGTTCTAAATTTTGCCTATATATATCCTCTAAATCATCAGTATATTCCCCCGAACTAAACTTAAAATATTTAGAATTTATTATATTTATAAAGCTAGTGTTTTCCCTAGCCTCCAAATATACATAAATATTTATCAATTCCTTTGCTATATGACTAGATATAAGTAAATATTTCTCCTCTAAGGTATTTGCTAATTTTTCACTTTTAAAAGCTTCAGTAAGTATAGCTTCATATTCTTTCATATTAGGTACAATAATAGCCATATCAGTTAAAGCAAAACCTTGAATGTACTTTTCCTTAACTATTTCAATAACTTTATATACCTCAAGTTTTTTACTAGGCGCTTTAATTAAAGATAGATTTGTGTTTAATTTTATATTCTCCTTATTTCTGCTAAAAATCCTATTGGAAATTAAGCCCCTATCCTCTTCTATGCAGTTATCAATAATTTCATAGCCTAGGCCCTTTAGATTAGTTATTGTATTATCTATATGAGCAAAACCATCTAGTCTAGCATAAGGAATATTAATATAAATATCTAAATTATATTTGGATAATTCTTCTATTAATTTATATTCCTGTTTTCTAAAAGAATCAAAATCATCAATTATTATAAAATCTAACTTATTTAAATCATCTAATTTTTTATTTTTTATGGCATCTATAAGGATTAGATAATAGTCATCTACATCCATTAAGTTATTTTCTTCTAAATATAGTTCATACTCCTTATAAAGACTAGCTAAGTTTTTTAGATGACCATCAGATTGTATATGATTTAAATACTTTTCAGGATTTATAAGGGAGGTCTTTAAATTTCGAATTATAGCTGAAAGTTCTTCTATAAATCCTCTATGTTTTAAAAAATTCCTATAAGAATGAAAATCTTTTAAATCTGAGTATTTCTCCATTATATTAATGAGTAACATTTGTTTTAAGTTCTCATCTATTAACTTTTTACCAGATAAGTCAACAAACTCCTTACCTATGTCCTGAAAAGTTATAATATTTAAATTTGATAAGTAGTTACAGTTCTCTACAAAAAACTTTCTATAGTAGTTTATAATCCTCCCATTGGGAACTATATAGAAAAATCTATTTCCTTGGTTTTTATTTATATAAGAAATAGATTTTTCTAATAATTTATTTTTATAATTTTCATCATTATAAGCAGATACAAATACTTTTCTTTTAACCATAGAACCTCCTATTCCCTATTAAAAGCCAACTTTCCTGCTCCTATCAGCCCAGAGTCATTTAAATACTCTGCCTTTAAAATTTTTGTACCACTAGAATCATTAGCATTATTAGTGTAATAATCTATAACTTTCTCCCACCATAATTCTGATGAATTTATTAAACCTCCTCCTATTATTACCGCCTCTGGATCAAAGGTGTTTTTTATATTTATAATAAAAATACCTAGGTCTTCTATAAAACTATCTATTGCTTCCCTTGCAAATGGATCTCTCTTATAGTTTTTGAAAATTTCCCTTCCTGTCTTAATCTTATTAGTTAGTAAAAAATAACTTTCCTCTACCCCGGTTCCTGATATATATCTTTCACTACAACCTTTTTGCCCACAGGAACACTTTCTTCCATTAGGATATAAAACATTATGTCCTATTTCTCCTGCTCTAAAGTTAGATCCATGTAGGATACCTGAATCTTTGTTATATATTCCCCCACCTACACCTGTTCCTAGTGTTATCATTACAAAATTATCTAAATCTTTACCTGCTCCTAACCATGACTCACATATAGCAGCTAAGTTAGCGTCATTTTCAACAAATATTGGAAGCTCATAATATTCTTCTAAATACTCCCTAATTTTAGTCCCCTTCCAATCTTTAATATTTCCGCCAATAGATAGTACCTCCCCCTTATCTATATCTATAAAGCCTGGGGTTCCAATTCCTATTGCTTCTATATCATCTGATATAAGTTCATCAATTGCTTTTCTAATTCTAGCTAATACCTCTTCCCTACCCAGGCTAGCTCCTGATGATAGGGTGGTTTGCTTTAGTATTTCCCCATCTGAGTTTACAACTCCTGCATTTATCTCTGTACCACCTAAATCTACACCTATTACCTTTCTCATAAATCCTCCTCCTAGTTTCCTATATCTTATATTTATTTATTTTCTCGTATAATGTTGACTTACTTATATCCAAGGCCTTCATTACCATCTTCTTATCCCCGTCAAAAAACTCTAGAGCATTCTCTATTGATCTTTTCTCCCAATATTCTAGAGTCTCCTTTAAACTACTTATATTTGCATAGTTTTCCTTCCTATCTAAAACTATATGCTTGGATAGGATTAAATCTCCCTCAGCAAGATTTAAAGCTCTTTCTAAAATATTTTCTAATTCACTTATATTCCCAGGCCAATTATAGTCTAGTAGTTTATTCATTGATTCTGAACTTATATTCTTATTTTTAACTCCCATTTCCTCTGATATTCTTGGAACTATATAATCTACTAAGTCATATATGTCCTCCATCCTATCCCTTAAAGGTGGAATCCATATAGGGATAACATTTATCCTATAGTAAAGGTCTTCCCTAAAGTTTCCTTTTTCTATTTCTTCTTCTAAGTTTTTATTACTAGAAGCTATTATTCTTACTTTTGGTTTAAGGCTTTCTATGCCTTTTTCCCTATAATAATATTTATTCTGTAGAAAATATAATAACTTAGCTTGTAGGGTTGGCCCTATATTCCCTATTTCTTCTAAAAATATAGTTCCACCGTCAGCTAACTCAAAGTAGCCCCTTTTTATCTTTTCTTCCACTTGATCCTCTATACCAAATAAATCTTCTATCAATCTATCTTCTAAAATAGACCCACAATTTACATGAACAAAGGGTCCAGAAGAAAACTGGCTATTTTCATGAATTTCCCTGGCTAAAGTTGTTTTTCCAGTTCCACTTTCTCCTAATATAAGGACTGTTGAATTACTTTCAGAAGCCTTTAAAGCCAATCTTTTTACAAAATTAATCTTCTCTGATTCACCTATTATATTAGGAAACTTTCTTTTTAATAAATTATTGCTTTCAAGTTTTTCTTCCATCTCATATAACCTATCTAAAGCTAAGTCCCTTTCTTTAGCTATCCTCTTTAGTTCAGTTAAGTCCTCTACCTTGAGGGCAGCTCCTATAGTCTCTCCTTCTTTCTCAACTGCCTTTAAAGTAGACAAAGTCGGATAGCCATTTATTTCCCTATACTCATTGGTAAAGCCTGTGTCTTCTCCCTTAGCAGCAGCCAAGAGCCTTCTTATAGTTGGATCATCCCTATGTATGCTAAATACATTATTCCCAAGCAAATCTATCTCCTTAAAATATCTTCCCTTACCACGATAAGTCTTCCCTTCTAATATGTCTCTTATACTTTCATTTCTTGCAGTATAGCCCTCAGACTGGTAAAATTTAAGCTCCTTTGTATCCTTATCTAAAATTACTAAAAAGCCAATAGAATTAATATAGGCCATGCTATAACTTTCATCATTTATATCTACCTTTATAAATTTATTTATAAAGTCTATGGTAGCTGAAATATCAGTTCCATCCACAATCTTATCTATGACTAAAAGATTATCGGCCCTATCCTTATCTAAAGTCTTGTAAATTACTTTATCCTGATTCCCATATCTAAATATAGAAATTAAAGCATCTCCCTGCTTTAACTTTTTGTCCTTTAAACCTAACTCCTTTAGATAGCTAGGGTTTAAATTCCCATCGTCCTCACCTAGAGAATTAGTTGCCATAATAACAATATCTCCTTCCTCTAGTTTCCCAGCTGGATGGGTTTTTTTAGGATTAGCATCTATTCCAAAAATCTCCCTAGCTTTTTTATTATAGACCTTAATGATTCCCTCATTATCAATAAAGATAAATCCTTCAGAAATCATATTTGTAAAAATTTCTATATATTCATGATTATCTATCATATCCTTCACCCTATAATTTATATTTTAAAATATACTTAAATCAAATTCTTTAGATATATCTTCTAAGACCTTTACTCCTACTAAGGAGTTCCCTGCCTTATCAAGCCTAGGGCTAAATACTCCTATTCCTAATTTTCCTGGAACAAGGGATACTATACCTCCACCTACTCCAGACTTAGAAGGTAGGCCTACCTTTCTAGAAAACTCTCCACTTTTATCATACATACCTGAATTCAACATAATTGAATTTATTAATCTAGACAATTCCTTATTTTCATACTCCCTATCTCCATCATATCTTATACAGTTATTTGCAAAGAATAAGCCTATTTTACTTAAATCTTCACAACTTACTTCTATAGAACACTGTTTAAAATAATTTTCCAAGGCTTCTTCTTCCTTATCTATTAGCCCATTTGCCCTTAAAAGATTAAATATTCCCCTATTTCTGTCCCCTGTTTTGCTTTCTGATAAGTATACTTCTCTAGAGTATGAAATTTCATCATTCTTAGTTATATATCTAATCATATCTAATATTTTATTAAAGGGCTCCTCTCCATCTCCTTCTATCAGGGATGTGATCAGGATAGCTCCTGCATTCATCATAGGATTTAATGGGATACCCTTTGTTTCAAGTTTATAGTAAGAATTAAAAGGATCATCTGTACCATAATATCCAACCTTTTTAAATACTTCTTCCTCGCCATTTTCTAAAACAGCTATCATAAGGCTGATTATTTTGCTAATACTCTGTATAGTAAACTTTTGCTTACAATCACCAATATTGTAAATCCTATTATCAGTAGTTCTTAAAGATAGTCCTAGTTTATTAGCATCGACATTCTTTAATTCTGGTATATAGTCAGCAAGCTGACCTTGCTCTAAGTATTCTTTGTTCGTTTTTAATATTTCTTTTAGTTTCGCTTCCATATTTCCTCCTTAATGAACATTAAAATTAGCTCCACCTATAAACTCCCTTAAAAGTGAATTTGGTGGAATCATATCTGTATCTTCTATAGTCCTAAAGTAATATAAAAATCTTAAAAGCCTTTTAGCTTCTCCAAAATACTTACTAGTATTATCAACTTTCTCTAACAAAGGTATGGCATATTTTTTTAATACACTTAATTCATATACTAAGGCTGTATCAAACATAATATCTGCCTCTTCCTGGTAAGGAAAGATATTTTTATCCTCTCCCTTAGTCACATTCTCCCACAATTCAAAGGTTCTAAATACATCATTTCCTCTAAATTGTACATCCCTTACTAACCTTCTTAGGAACCTAGTATCCCTAGTTGATATCCTATTATGAGCATCTACATTTAACTGAGTTAAGGCTGATATATAAATTTTAAACTTATTCTTATCTGGTATATAAGAGGCAAGTTTTGGATTTAATCCATGTATCCCTTCTACAATTATAGGATGATCCACATCTACCTTTATAAATCTTCCCGATTTTTCTGACTTACCTGTTATAAAGTTAAACTTAGGTAATTCTATAGTCTCTCCTTCTAGTAAGGCTATTAAGTCCTTATTAAATTTTTCTAAATCTATAGCCTCCAAGGCCTCAAAGTCATATTCTCCCTTTTCATTTAAAGGAGTCTTTTCCCTGTCTACAAAATAATCATCTGCCGATATAACTACTGGTCTTTTACCATTTACCTTTAAATAGGTTCTCAATCTATTTGAAAATGTAGTCTTGCCTGAAGCTGATGGTCCTGCTATTAAAATCATATTTATATCCTTATCCTGGCAAATCATATCTGCTATCTCAGCTATTTTCTTTTCATGTAAGGCCTCTGAAACCCTTATAACTTCAGATATATTTCCTGAGAGTATTTTTTCATTTAAACTCGAAACATAGCTTAAATCCATAATATCTAACCATTCACTAGCTTGAGAATAGACCTTGGCTAGTTTTTTCTGTTCCACATATTCTGGAATCTCTCCTCTTGAAAAACTATTTGGAAATAGAATTAGTGCACCAGGATAATAATACTTTAAATCAAAGTTTTTAATATAGGAAGTTGATGGAGCTAGGTAACCGTAGAAGCCATCTATATTTTCACCAATCTTATAGATTTGTACTTCCTTCCTATCCAAAGTTTCATAAAGTCTTATTTTATCCAAGTGTCCATTTTCTTTAAAGAGTTCCTTAGCCTTAGCCGTTGGATACTTTATTCTTTCTATTCTATAATTTTTTTCTATTATTTTAGCCATTTCTTTTTTTATTTTTTCTAAATCACTAAAGTTAATTTTTGTATCCTTATCTTCAAACTCCGCATAAAGACCAGAGCCTAAAAAATGTTCTATTTTTACAACTTTACCAGGGAATATTTTTTTACAAGCCAGAATAAAAACTGCTGTTACAGTCCTAGTGTATATCCTATAACCATCCCTGGACTCAATAGTTAAGTACTTAATATACATATCTTCCTTTACTTTTTTAGACAAATGAAAAATTTCATTATTTATTCTTGCGCCTAAATAACAAGTGTAATCATCTTCATAAAGCTCCTTAGCCAAGTCTTCCAAGCTATTATCCTTACTTGTATAAACCTGACCTATTCCCTCAACATATACCTTTATTTTTCCCATAAGAACAACTCCTTCTGTTAAAGTTCATTCTCTACTATATTCTTTAAAGAATTTCCTAACTCACAAGTAAATTCTTTCCCACTCAAATATTCAAGAGGCTTTGGCATATCAGTAAACTTAACCTTGTTACTATGCAGGAACTGACTTTCTAATTTATAGTTTTTATAGAAATAGGAATTTACCTGTCTCTCACCATACTTAGGATCTCCAACCAATGGATTTCCTATAGAAGCTAAATGAGCTCTTATTTGATGACTTCGCCCTGTAAGTAATTGGACCTCTACCAAGCTATATTTTCCATTAGATTCTATCTTTCTAACCTTAGTTTTGATTTCTTTACTATTCTCTGTCTCCTCTTCTAAAATCTCTACTTTATTCCTGTCCTTGTCCTTTAATAGATAGTCCTCTAAGACAAGCTTATCTTTTAAGTCTCCACTAACTAAACTTATATAATACCTGTCAATTTTATCATCTCTCATAGCTTCATTCATAGCCTTTAGACTTTGATAATTTTTACATCCTATAACTATACCACTTGTATTTTTATCTAGCCTATTAACAATCGATGGTATAAAGGTTTTCTCCTTTTCAGGGTTATAATCACCTTTTTCTATAAGATAGCTTATCATACCATCTACTAAATTATCTTCCCCCTCATAACTGCTATGGGAGCTTATGCCTATGTCCTTATTTATTAAAATTATATTTTTATCTTCATAAACAAGATTAATATCTATATTTGATTCAAAACTTTTTACATCCCTAAATTTATTAATAGTATCTTCTGCTAGGAAGAGATAAACTATATCCCCCTCCTTTAGCATAGTCTCTGGCTTTGCCCTCTTTTTATTTAACTCAATATTCTTTTTTCTTAGCATTTTAAAAATAAAACTATTAGGAGCCTTATTTAAATATTTTTTTAAAAAACGATCAATTCTCTGACCTGATTCATTTTTACTAATAATAAGTTTTCTCAAAAAATTTCACCTTTTCCTTCCATATGCTATAATATCATTATACAATAAGATAAGTAAAACTCTAGTTGTAAAAATTATTATTAAAGAGGTGAGATTTTGAAAAGTAGAAATATAAAGGAGAAAATAAAAGATTTATTCCATGATCACTTAGACTACATAATGATAGCTTCTGTTTTATTGGTAACTATCCTAGTTATAAACTGGAAAATGGGTTGTCTATTTGATGCAGGAAGTCTTTTATCAAGTAAGGAAGTAATGAGTAGTTCTAATGAAAGTAATTTAAATGAAAAAAAGTCTGATGATAAGATTAATAATGAAGCAGAAGATAAAGCAGATGAAGAAGTTAAGGTTGAAGAGGTCAACGTAACCATACCTAAAGGAGCTGTATCTGATGATATAGCAGAAATCTTAGAAAAGGAAGGTCTTATTGAAGATAAGACTGACTTTCATAATTATGTAAAAGAAAAAAATATGGAAACAAAGCTAAAATATGGAGAATATAAAATTTCATCAGATGCTAGTTTTGATGAAATAATAGAGATACTATCAAAATAGAAGTGTGCTATGCACACTTCTATTTTTTACTTATGCTTTTCTAATTCATCAAAAAACTCTTCATACAAACCTGAGAATTCATGTTCCTCTGTGTCATTAGTTACAATAATTAGTTGATATGATGCTTCACCCTCATGTTTTTTAAATTCACTATTTTCTATAGGAATTTTTAAAAC
>JASKZW010000096.1 GCA_030147425.1 Tissierellales bacterium | reverse complement strand
TTTTTCTTGATTCTTCTTCCATTTCTTCAGCCTTTGATCTTAATATCTCCATACCTACTATAGTTGCACTGTATTCAGATAAAACTAAATCATCCTCTGTAAATTCACGGCCAAATCTAGCTAAAACTAAGGTACCTAATCTTTTCCCTCCACTTATTATAGGGATTATTGTATTTATTTTGTCTTCATAATCACACTTAGTAACCTTGTCAAAAACACAGTCCGTTACTTCATCTATATTTTCTAAAGTTTCATCTATAGTTAATAATTTCTCATTGTACCTTTCTGGGAATCTTTTCCCCTTTACTATTTCTCTATTTAATACATCACAATCAAAGTCATCAGCTAAACTATAGCCTAAAACTCTTCCTCTTCTACTAGCAATATAAACATTAGCATCTAATATTTCACTTAAAATCTGACTTAATTCCTGGAAAGAGACAGGCTTAGAACCTGAACTCTGCAAGGTCTTATTAAGTCTCCTTGTTTTACTTAATAAACTTTCCATCTAATGGCCTCCTCCTACTAAGCTAAATATATACATTATATATATTAATCTATTTTTCTTTCTTATCTACATACCCACAGTCTTTATTAATACATTTCTTTCTAATTTCTTTTTTAGTTTCCTTTACTGTCATTAAACCACCACAATCAGGACATTTCTCCTTTATAGGTTCTTCCCAAGATACAAAGTTACACTCAGGATAATTACTACATCCATAAAATATCCTTCTCTTTCTTGATCTTCTCCTAATTATGTCTCCTCCACATTCAGGACAATCTATATCTAGTTTGTCAAGTATGGCTTTTGTATTTTTACAGTCTGGATAACCTGGACAAGCTAAAAACTTTCCATACCTACCATGTTTAATTACCATGTTTTTACCACATTTTTCACATATTTCATCTGTAACCTCATCTTCAATTTTTATATCCTTTATTTCTTCTTCAGCCTTCTCTAATACTACAGCAAAGTCCCTATAGAAATTATCTATAACTTCCTGCCAAGCCCTGTCTCCAACGGCTATCTTATCTAGCTCCTCTTCTAAATCTGCTGTAAACTCTTCATCTACAATATCTTTAAAATGCTCTTTCATTACATCATTTACCAATTTTCCTAAGTCTGTTGGCATAAAAGATTTGTTTTCTAAGGAAACATATTCCCTATTTAATATTGTTGATATAGTAGGAGCATAGGTACTTGGTCTACCTATTCCAAGTTCCTCTAAAGTCTTTATTAAGGAAGCCTCTGTATATCTTGCAGGTGGTTGAGTAAAGTGTTGTTTAGGTTCGATTTTAGATACCTTTACTTCCTCGCCTTCCACTAAGTCAGGCATACTTACTTCCTTACCTCTAGATGACTTTGCCACCTTTAAGAAACCATCAAATTTTAAAACTGATCCAGATGCCTTAAATATATTATCATTAGAATTTAAGGTAACTGAAAGTGTGTCATATACAGCTTGGCTCATTTGAGAACTTAAAAATCTTTCCCAAATTAATTCATAAAGCCTATATTGCTCTTCTGTCAATGACCCTCTTAGGCTTTCTGGACTTCTCAAATTTAATGTAGGCCTTATAGCTTCATGGGCATCTTGGGAGTCTTTTTTCTTCTTACTCTTTCTCGCCTTACCAAGATACTGCTTTCCATAATTTTCTACTATATAATCTTCTGTTTCCTTTCTTGCCTCATCGGATATTCTAGTTGAATCTGTTCTAATATATGTTATTAGACCTACAGTTCCTTCTCCCTTTATATCTATACCTTCATAAAGCTGCTGAGCTATAACCATAGTTTTTCTAGTTGAAAAACCCAGTCTCCTAGATGCATCTTGCTGAAGAGTACTAGTTGTATAAGGCTTTGCTGGATTTCTTCTTTTACTTCCTTTTTTTATTTCACTAACTGTAAAGCTATCTTTATTTAGACTTTCTAAAATTTTATCTACTTCTTCTTTATTCTTTAATTCTAACTTTTTTTCTTTACCATCTATTAGTTTTCCATAAAACTTAGAATCAAATTCCCTCAATTCTTTTTCTAGAATACTAGTAATACTCCAGTATTCTTCTGGAATAAACTTTTCTATTTCCTCTTCCCTATCACAAATTAATTTCACAGTTACAGACTGTACCCTACCTGCACTCAAACCCTTCCTTATTTTCCTCCATAAAAGAGGACTTATCTTATAACCTACTAATCTATCTAAAATCCTTCTAGCTTGCTGAGCATCTACCAAATCCCTATTTATCTTCCTTGGATTTTCTAGGGCATTTGTTACAGCTGATTTTGTTATCTCATTAAATTCTACTCTTACTGGTTCACTTTCATCTATTTTAAGTATGTGAGCTAAGTGCCATGATATGGCCTCCCCTTCCCTATCTGGGTCCGTTGCTAAATATATTTGATCTGCTTTCTTAGCCTCATACTTTAAATCCTTAACTACAGGCCCCTTTCCCCTGATAGTAATATACTTAGGTTCATAGTTATTTTCTACATCTATACCTAAACTACTTTTAGGTAGGTCCCTAACATGTCCTACTGAAGCCTCAACCTTATAATCTTTGCCTAAAAATTTCCCTATGGTTTTTGCTTTTGCTGGTGACTCAACTATTACTAACTTTTTTTGCAAAAATTACACCTCCATAATTATAATAACATAAATACTCCTCCTGATACTTCTTTTATAAGATTTTTCATCTCTAATACTGTCAAAGTTGTCATTACTTCCCTTATATTTAATCCAGTTTTTTCAGAAATATAATCTGAGCTTGCTGGCTGATTTCTAATTATATTCAATACCTTTTTTTCCAATTTAGTTAAATCTTTAAATTCTTTGTCACTTTCACTATCTAGATTTTTAAAAGCATAAATCTCTTCTATTATATCATCAATGCTCATGACTAATTTTGCACCATCTTGTATTAGTCGATTTGTTCCTCTACTAAATACACTACTTATATTACCAGGCACTGCAAATACTTCCCTGCCCTGTTCTAATCCTAAATAACCTGTTATTAAAGAACCACTTTTTTCCTTAGCCTCTATAATTACCACACCCCTAGACATGCCACTAATTATTCTATTTCTCATAGGAAAGTTATAGGGTAAAGGCTTTGTGCTTGGAAAATATTCTGATATTAAAGCTCCATTTTCAGCTATTAACTTATAAAGACGCTCATTCCTTCTTGGATAAATTATGTCTAAGCTATTACCTAAAACAGCTAAGGTCCTTCCATTGTTTTCTAAACAAGTTTTATGAGCAACCGTGTCTATACCTAAGGCCAAGCCACTTATAATAGTTATTCCGAGCCTTGATAATTCTCTAACTAATTTTTCCGTAGCCCAAGCACCATAATTGGTCATCTTTCTTGATCCTACTATGGCTAAAGATAAACTATCATTTTCTATTATATCCCCTTTAATATAAAGTACTTTAGGAGGATCATATATATTTTTTAACAAGCTTGGATAATTCTCGTCCAATATAGTTATAACATTAAAATCAGATTTATACAAAGTTTTTTTTATTATATTTAAATAATCACTATTTTTTCCTTTAATTATTTTCTCTTTAGTTGATTTCCTGATTCCCTTTAATTTTCTAATACTACTAGCACTCATACCCCATATATACCTTATCTCATCTACATTTTTCTCCAATAAATCTATTGTTCTAGAAGAAATTCCCAAACTATTAAGCCAAATGTATACTTGCCTATTATTTAGCATAGAGAACCTCCCTCTATTTCCAATACTTATCAGCTACTGTCCTATATCTAATAGACTCTAAAACATGTACATCCTCTATATACTTTGATTGATCTAAATCAGCTATTGTTCTAGAAATCTTTAACACCTTATGATAAGTCCTAGCACTAAACTTATATTTATTAAAAGCTAAGTTTAATACCTTCTTAGCTTCCCTAGTTAAAACACAAAACTCTTCAATATTATTTGCCGAAAGTTGTGAATTTCCATAAATTCCATTAGTCCTATAGCGCTTTAATTGTAAGTCTTTAGCCTTACTTACTCTTTTTCTAATTGACTTGGAACTTTCTAACTTATTTTTATCCGTGAGATCCTTATAATCTACAGCCTTAACCTCTACATATATATCTATTCTATCTAATAATGGACCACTTATTTTATCTAAGTACCTGTTAATTGAGTTTTGACTACATGTACACTGTTTTAGTTCATCTCCATAATAACCACAAGGACAAGGATTCATAGCTGCTACTAACATGAAATTACAAGGAAATGTGTACCTGC
>JASKZW010000126.1 GCA_030147425.1 Tissierellales bacterium | reverse complement strand
TTTTTACATATATTCAGTAATATTGGGTAGATATTGATAGGGAATGTATTGGAGGGATATAATGTTAAATAAAAAGGATATGAAATTAGTTTTAGTATTTTTAAGCATCTTATTTCTCCTTTCTGCTTGTAGAATAAACAGAAATATAGATGACGTGTATAAAAGAAAAATTACTAGTTTAGATAAAAACTCTGATATAAATTCTATACTGTATAGCTTGGACTTTCCAAAAAAGTACAAATATAAATCTATGGATTTAGACTCCTCTGAAAATATAAATGAATTAATTTTATATTTTTCTTTAAATGAAAAAGGAAGTATAGATGTAGATAACTTTAAATATGATTCAGCAGTAATTTTTGCTCTTATAGATGACTTAGACGAAATAAGTTTCTATATAGCAGATGGTGATACAACTACAGTAGAAACAGTAACAAGGGAAAGGATAGATTCAATGACCTTGGAGGAATTGAATAAAACAACTAGGGACTTGGGGAAGGATAGGGAAAGTTTTTCTAATTTATTAGAACTTTATAAAAATTTAAAGGGGTGACTTAAGTGAATCATCTTAGTTTAAATGAGTTAGAAAATTTGCCAGTGGAAGTTTCTATTATAAGCATAGGCAATATGGAGAGTTACTGGCATGATGAGGTAGAAATAGTATTAGTTTTATCAGGGACAGTTAAAATAATGTTAGAAAGAGAAAATGTAATACTAAATGAAGACGATATTTTTCTTATTAATTCTAAGGAAGTTCATAAGTATGTTAAATTAACAAGTAATTGTACAGTTTTAAGTCTATCAATAGATTTATCCAGGTATGATAAAAGATATTATGGTATATCTGATTTATATTTTAACTGTAATTCAACAAAGGATAAGGATCAAAGTAAATTTGGGCCTTTAAGAAGAATACTAGCTGAGGTTTCAACTATTATTTTATTAAAAGAAGAGGGGTTTAGGCTTCTTTTAGAATCAAAGATAAATTACCTTCTCATATATTTAATAACTAATTTTCAAGTATACAAGGATTTAGATTCTAATAAAGAAACTGTTAATAAAGAAGATAGGGATAGAATCTTAAAGGCAGTTAATTATATTGATGAAAACTTTTCTCAGAAGATTACTTTAGAAGAGGTAGCTAAGCTGGTTTTAATAAGCCCAAATTATTTATCCCATAGTTTTACTAAGGTAATGAATATAAGTTTTCAAGAATATATAGCTATAAATCGCTTAAATCATGCTATAGAACTTATAATATCAACAGATAAAAGCATTACTGATATAGCAAATTCTAGTGGTTATTCCAGTGTAAGTCACTTTAATAAGGTATTTAAGGAAAAATATGGACTAACACCTACGGACTATAGAGATAAATACAGAAGTAATCAGTTTAATACAAAAAATCAAATAAGAGAAGGTTATATAGACTATTTTGAACTTAATAAGGCTAAAAGTTTAAAAAAATTAAAAAAGTATTTTGAAATAAAGGAAACCATAGAGAGTGAGTCAGTAGTAATTTCAGCAGAAAAGCCTCCTATAAGCAAAAATCATTATATTTATAATTGTCTTCTTAGCCTAGGTGATATTTCATTGTTGGAGGATAAGGAAAAAGTTAACAGTTTTAAAAAAACTCAGAAAGAAATTAAATTTAAATATATACGTATTAAAAATATATTTACGAGTGAACTAGTATCTTATAATAAAAAACAAGGTAAGTTTATTTGGGATAAATTTGATAATTATATGAAGATAATTTTATCTACAAATTCTAAACCTTACCTGGAATTAAATTATTTAGGTTTAGAAGATCTAGCTGATTGTAAATATGATTTGTTTTGGAAGAAAACTTTTTCTTCATTTTTAGAACATTGTATAGTTCAGTATGGATTAAAAGAAGTAGAGAGCTGGATGTTTGAACACTGGGATAGTGATTATTATGGCTATGAAAAGTGTATACTTTATTTAAATGATTATTTAGATAGGTATGAGTATATATGTAAGGAAATAAAAAATGTTTCTAAGAATATAAAACTAGGTTTTCCAATTATTATAGGTATAAGTGGGGTTGACTATGAAAGAATTAAAGTAATTAAGAATAAACTTGATAAAATGGGAATGGACCTAGACTATATTTCTACCCATATATATCCTTCACAGATCTATTTTGAAAAATATCAGAAGGATTTAGAAGAATATATAATTAATAATTTAGACTATAGCTTATATCAGATTATTATTGAGCTAGCTATAACCTTGTTAGATATAAAAATAAAAGAATTAGGTTTAGAAGACAAGAAGGTTTATATTACAGAGATCAATTCTGAGGCCTTTAGGCAAAACCCTCTCTATGATACTAGCTATATAAATGGTTTAATATTAACTATGTTTCTTAATAGTTCGGAAAGCCTCATAGGCTTTAGTTATTGGAACTTATTTGATGAGGAAAATCAAAAATGTTTAGAGAACTCTCATTTTTGTGGAGGACAGGGCATAATAAATAAGGATGGAGTAGAGAAAGCTAGTTATTATCTTTATTATCTTTTAGCTAAGTTAGGAGATGAGATTCTTTATATTGATCCAGGATATATCGTGGCTAAAAAGGATGAGGATATACAGATACTTTTTTACAATCAAAACTATGTTAATAAATTAAAGTATACAAGTGAGATATATAAAATAAACATTAAACAAGATTTAATATATAGTTTATCATCAATTTTAGAAATAGACTTAACTGTTAAAGGACTTGTTGGGAATTATAAGATAAGTAGCTATTATTTAAATTATCAGTATGGTTCTGCCTTTGATAACTGGTTTAATTTAGGAACCCCTGAGGATATGAATAAAGAAGAATTAGATTATATAAAAGCTGTATCAAAGCCTAGGATGAAAACTAAGGAAAGATATATAGATGGAACCTATAGAACAAGTTTGAAATTAACATTTGATGGAATCAAGTTGCTGGTATTTGAAAAAAGACCTTAAAAACTATAAAAAATTACTGGAAATGAAAAAAATAACAAGATATAGTCATGATTAGACCAACTTATATGTAGAAAATCTGTTGTTTTGGTTGTATAATTATATATGTAAACTTAACAAAGGGGTTAAGGGGAATGCTTTATACATTTAATAGTCTAAAAAGGGGCTATTAATAGAGCGGACAGAATAGGGACCTGAAGGGGAAACAGGTCCCTATTCTATGTATAGGTATTTTAAATTTACAATAATCTTTACATATAACCCTTTATATGATATCTTAAATGTATATTATAAATCCTTATTAAGGAAGAGTAGCTAAGGGAAGTACTAACAGAGAGTTAGGGGTGCTGGGATCCTAGCAGTATTGAATTTAGTGAATGGGCCTTATAGGAGCCAGGTGAAAGGAGACAAGTAGCCTAGGCCGGGAGCTTCCGTTA
>JASKZW010000120.1 GCA_030147425.1 Tissierellales bacterium | reverse complement strand
GGTTTAAAAATATTAAATCACTCAGAAACACCAGGACTAGGGGAAAATATTACTAAGGATTACTTTTATGAATCCTTTGAAGATAAAGCAATTAACTCAGAATTAATAGCTGTAGAATCACCAAGTGGAGAAAACGAAGTACAGGCCCTAACTAGTGCTACTATAACTACAGATGCTGTAGTAGATAAGGTTAATGAAATTATAGATGTTTATAAACAAGTACTTGTAGATTAGGAGGGTAAAAATGAAGTTATCTGAGATTTTTTATAATGGTTTAATAAAGGAAAATCCTATTTTTGTGCAGCTAGTAGGGATGTGTTCAGTTTTAGCTGTAACTACTTCAATGAAAAACGGTCTAGCTATGGGTTTGGCTGTAACTGGCGTTTTAATAGGATCAAATTTAGTAATATCACTTTTAAGAAATGTAATACCAAGTAAAATAAGAATACCATCCTATATAGTTATAGTTGCAACCTTTGTAACTATGGTAGAGATGTTAATGAAAGCTTATCTGCCAGAACTATATGAATCACTAGGTATATTTATTCCTTTAATAGTTGTTAACTGTATTATCTTAGCTAGGGCAGAGGCCTTCGCTTCAAAAAATAAGCCTTTACCTGCTATAGTAGATGGTTTAGGTATGGGGCTAGGATATACTTTAGCTTTATTAATTTTAGGTGGGGGAAGGGAGCTTTTAGGAGCAGGTACTATCTTTGGAAAGCAGGTTTTTGGTCCAGGATTTGAGCCAGCTCTAATATTTATAATGCCTCCAGGAGCTTTTATTCTACTAGGTATATTTATAGGAATATTTAATTATATTAGGAAAAGAAAGGTTCAATCAAATTAATAAAAAGGAGGGGCTAGAATGGATATTTTTACAATTTTAATAAGTAGTATTTTTGTAAATAACTTTGTTTTATCTAGATTTTTAGGAATATGTCCGTTTTTAGGAGTTTCAAACAAAATAGAAACAGCAACAGGAATGAGTCTAGCTGTAACTTTCGTAGTAACAATATCATCAATAATGACTTTTATCATACATAAATATATATTGGTTCCTTTAGAATTACTATATTTGCAAACTATAGTTTTTATCTTAGTAATAGCAACTTTGGTACAGCTAGTTGAAATGGCTATGAAAAAATTAAGCCCTAACCTATATGGTGCCCTAGGGGTTTATCTTCCTTTGATAACAACTAACTGTGTTGTTCTAGGAGTTGCTCTTATAAATGTTCAAGAATTTAACTTAATTCAAACAATATTTAATTCAATAGGAGCATCTATAGGATTTGGTTTATCATTAATATTAATTGCAGGAATTAGGGAGCAGTTAGAATTAGCAGATGTACCTGAAGTTTTAGAAGGCTTTCCAATAACTTTGATAGCAGCAGGACTTATGTCTATAGCTTTCTTAGGATTTAATGGACTAGTATAAGGAGGGGATAAGAATGAACTTATTAAATCCAATAGGAGTATTAGGAGGTTTAGGAGCTGTATTTGGTGTTACCCTATCTCTAGCTTCAAAAGTATTTGCAGTAGAAGTAAATCCTAAAGTAGATGCAGTAAGGCAGGCCCTTCCAGGAGCGAATTGTGGAGCTTGTGGTTATCCAGGTTGTGATGGTCTGGCAGAAGCTATAGTAGCTGGAAAAGCAGAAGTGACAGCCTGTAGTGTTGGAGGAGAAGAGGTTGCAGAAAAGGTTGCAAGTGTTTTAGGAGTAGATGCGGGAGAGGTAGTTAGATTAGTAGCTAGAGTATCTTGTGGAGGTAATAAGGAAACGGCGAAGGATAAGTACTTATATGATGGTTTAGAAGATTGTAGGGCACAAAACATTTTATCTGGGGGAGCTAAGGCCTGTCCATATGGTTGCCTAGGCTGTGGAACTTGTGCTGATGTTTGTGACTACGGTGCTATAGAGATTAAAAACGGTTTAGCTATAATAGATAAGGATAAGTGTGTAGCGTGTAAGGCTTGTATAGATGTTTGTCCTAAAAATATAATAGATCTTGTACCATATGATAAAAATGCTATTATTAATTGCAGTAGCTATGAGAGAGGTAAAAATGTTAAAATTAATTGTGAAGTTGGATGTATAGGCTGTGGCATATGTGCTAAGGCTTGTCCTGTAGATGCAATAGAGATAGAAGATGGACTGGCAAAAATAGATTATGATAAGTGTGTAAATTGTGGTTTATGCGCGAAAAAATGCCCAACTAAGGCAATAGAATTTATAAAGAAGTAAAATAAATGAGATGGGTCTAACCTGTCTCATTTTCTTTTATTTGCTTTTAAAAACAGCTATATTTTTCTTGTAAAAAAAAGTCATAAGTGATAAACTTATAATGTATGGAAAGGTGTTATTTTATGAAAAAACTAAAGAAAGGTGATAAGATTTTAATTGTTTCAACCTTACTATTTTCTATACTTTCTTTATTCTATATAAAGGAAAAGGCAAAAATCTATGACAAGAAATATGTAAGTATACAGATAAATGGAAGAGAAGAAAAGAAAATATTTCTTGGAAGGGAAGTTATTGGTAAAACTATACCTATTAAAAGTAAATATGGATACAATTTAGTTGAAATAGGTAAAGATAAGGTGAGAATAATAGATGCAGACTGTCCAGATAAATTAGATGTAAAGAGAGGTTGGATTAAAGAAGCTGGAGAAACTATAGTTTGTCTTCCAAACAGACTTATTGTTGAAATTAAAGGTATCGAAGAAAAAGAAATAGATTATCTTAGCAAATAGGAGTTGTTTTTATGGATATGAAAAAGTTAATTTTTTTATCTCTGCTTTCTTCGATAGGAATTGTTTTAGGAGCATTTGAAAGCATGATGCCCTTACCCTTATTGATTCCAGGTATAAGATTAGGTTTATCTAACATAGTTGTGCTAGTTACCCTAACAACGATAGGAGTAAAAGAATCTTTACTTGTAGGGATATTTAAGTCACTGGTCCTTTCGTTGATAACAGGAAGTGTAACTAGTCTTTTTTATAGTTTAACAGGAATATGCTTAAGTGTTTTAGTAATGCATATAATAAATAGTAAACTATCCAGTATTTTTAGTTTAATTGGTGTAAGTTTATGGGGAGCTATATTTCATAGTATAGGGCAGATTTTAGTGGCAAGTATAATATTAAGTAATATAAGAATGATTTATTATTTACCTATTATGCTAATCTTTAGCACCTTTACAGGATGTTTTGTAGGTTTAGCAGCATCCTATATAGGACCACATTTAGAAAAAATTTATAAGCAGGTGATAGATTGACTAGGAATATTTATTTAGCATCTAAATCACCTAGAAGAATAGAACTTTTAAATAGGTTTGATTTAGATTTTAAAATAATAGAAAATCAATACAAAGAGAAAAATATAGAAAGTAAAAA
>JASKZW010000077.1 GCA_030147425.1 Tissierellales bacterium | reverse complement strand
ATATAATCTTTATAACATAGGTTTTACAGGTGGAGTTATAGGAGTTGTTATAGCAGGAATGCTTAGGAATTTTGGCGTAGAAATGAATACAGTTATGGTTTTATCTGAATCCTATCACAGATTTCTATTTTTTTATTTAGTGAGTTTTTTTATCTTCCTTATAGTATTAGGTTCTTATTTAGAAAAAGACTTATTAAAAAAATATAAACTTTTACTAAAGGAAAGTGGAAGAAGTCCTAATGATTTTAAAAAGAAATATGGGCAGGGTGTGATTTTTGTAAATATGGGTATAATGGGTCTTGTATCTGTAGTCTATATATTAATTTCTAAAGGTTTTATAAATGGGCCTACTATGGCAGGGGTTTTAACAGTAGTAGGATTTTCAGCTAGCGGGAAGACACCTAAAAATACTATCCCTATTCTTTTAGGGGTATATTTAAGTGGAAGTTTAGGAGTGATAGATACTAGTAGTTCTAGCGCCATAATAGCTGGTTTATTTGGAACAACCCTGGCTCCAGTAAGTGGAGTTTATGGGGTAGGAGCAGGTATTTTAGCAGGCTTTATGCATATAGCTGTAGGCTCAAATATCCTTAAAGGCCATGGTGGAATCCATCTTTATAATAATGGATTTGCAGGGGGAGTAGTAGCAGGTTTTTTAGTACCATTTTTAAATATATTTAAAGAAAAAAAAGAGAAAATGGTTAAGAAAAATTAACTATTTCCACACATATATATGCTATAATTAGTCTGTATTTCAAATATAAATGGAGGAGGGATTTTATGAAAAATAGATCTAAAAAAATAATAGTATCTTTGTTAGTTTTTACAATCTTACTTGTAAATTTAATAAATATAAATAGTTCATATGCAGTATCAAATCCAAATCTAATAAAGTCTAGAGGACTAGTTTTTAACACTGGTATATTCTCAGATCAAATTAGACTATTAAAAGATTTCTTCAGGGTAAGAGGTGGTTCATCCAATGTACCTTGGGGCTATGGGTATGACAACCAAACAAAAGAATTAGTTAGGAGTTATCAAAAAAGTGTAGGATTATCAGCAGATGGTATAGCTGGAAATGCTACTATTAATAAAATTAACAATGAGATAAAAAGCAATAACTATAAAATAGGGGCACGTCAACCTAGTACAAATATAAAGGGAGACATGATTATAATCAATAAGTCTTCTAATACCTTATACCATATGAAAAATGGTAGGCCGTATAGGGCTTATCCAGTAGCAACAGGAAAAAGCCAAGAGTTTACTCCTGATGGAAAGCATAAGGTAGTTGTAAAGTTTAAAAACCCATATTGGGGAGGGGCAGGAGTAAGTGACCCTATACCAGGAGGAGCTCCTAATAATCCACTAGGAAAAAGATGGATAGGCTTATCTTATGGTGGTGGAGGTAAGTATGGTATACATGGAAATGCATCTCCACTATCAATTGGTAAGTATGCATCTTTAGGCTGTGTAAGAATGCATAACTCAGACGTTGAAAAATTATTTGACGAAATAAACATAGGTACTCCAGTTTGGATTGGTAATGAGTCCTTGTTAAAGTCTTATGGGGTTCAATTTAACCATAAGTTTGTAGTAAGTACAAATCCTAAACCTAAGCCAAGTGGGCCTAGGCCAGTAAATGATATGAGCGTAGTTTTAGATGGTAGAAAATTAAACATAAAGGATCCAGTTTATGCAAAAAACGGAACATCCTATCATCCATTAAAAGAAATTTTTCAAAATCATTTAGGGGCAGATGTAAAATGGATAGATTCTACAAGAACAGTTCAAGTAAAACTAAATGGTAAGAAAGTAGATTTTCCATTAGATAAAAACTCCTATTATATAGATGGCAAGATAAACTATCTTCCATCAGGACAGAAAACATTTGCAAAAAATGGTAAGTCCTATATTCCTTTAAGACATGCTTTAGAAGCTTTAGGATATGATGTAGGTTGGAATAATGCTAGCAGAAGTATAATAGTTAAGAGTCCAGTTGAAAAACCAATAGAGAAACCATTGGCAAGTCCTAAGGTAATTTTAAATGGAAAGGAATTAAAACTTAAGGATCCAGTAATAATTGAAGCTGGAACAAGTTACTATCCATTTAGGGAAATTTTAGAAAAACATTTAGGTGCAGATGTAGAATGGATACAAGAGACACAGACAGCTGTAGGAGAATTAGATGGAAGAAGGGTAGAATTCTCTGTAAATAAAAATTCATACTATGTAGATGGTAAAGTAATGAATCTACCTAAGGGACAAAAAGCATTTTTAAGAAACCAAAAAACCTATATACCATTAAGATATTTAATGGAAGGTTTAGGCTTTGATGTTGACTGGGATGATAGTACAAGAACTATAATAGTTACTAAAAAAGTAGAAGAGAAACCAGAAGAGAAGCCGGAAGAGAAACCAGAAGAAAAACCTGAAGTTAAACCGGAAGAGAAGCCGGAAGAAAAACCGGAAGAAAAGCCAGAAGCCAAACCAGGAAAAGATAAGAATGATTATGAAAATGAGATTAAAGATCAAGTAAATATAGATGATATAGACATAGATATAG
>JASKZW010000111.1 GCA_030147425.1 Tissierellales bacterium | reverse complement strand
GGTGAATCAGTTTGGGATGTACTAAAAAGAGAAATGGATCAACGTGGTATAGCATATGAATATGAGTGGACAGAGAAATACGGAAGTGTATATGTTCAATGGATAGATGGAGATGGAGAATTTGACCATGGTGAGGGCAGTGGCTGGATGTACAATGTAAATGGCTGGTATCCTAACTATGGTGCAAGCAAGTATATCCTAAAGGATGGAGACGTTGTTCAATGGAGATATACAACTGACCTAGGAGCGGATTTAGGAGAAGATTTAAGTAAGTGGCCACTTCCAGGAGAAGAAGATAAGGAAGATGAAAAAGAAGATCCAAAAGATAAGGAGGATTTAGAAGCAAATGTTCCAGATAAAGAGGTTGAGAATTTAGAATTAAAAACAATATTAACTTCTATTAAAAAATCATCAAATAGAGCAGTAGATGTTTTAAATGGAACAAGTAAATTAAATAAACTATTGTCTTCAGAAGACTTTAAAAAGTCTAATAAACTAAGTAATAAAGATATAGAGAATATATTTATAAGTTTGGATAAAGGATATAAGAAAATAGAAAATGAAAAAGCCAAAAAAGAATTTAATAAAAAAGTATTAGAAACAAGTGAATTAGTTTTTGATTTAATAAATAAAGAACAACATAAAGTGCTTGAAGAAAATTTAAACCTAGCTCTTATTTTAAATGAAGACGGGTCATTAAACTTAGATACAATAAAACTTTTAGAAAAAGTAAAAGCAGAAACTATAAACTTTAGAACTAAGGAAGTTAATCTATCAGATGACTTTATAAAACTAGCAAAAGATAAGGAAATAAACAAACTAAATATTGAGACAGATATTATCAGTATAAGAATTAATATAAACGATTTTGAAAACAAAGATATGAAACTAAGATTAGAAGAAGGGGAAGAAGCAAGTCTAGTAATCGAGCAAGAAGGAAAAAAATTAGATAAATTAAATTCCCTAATGAAAGTTACTATAAGATCAGATAAATTAAATCCTAATAGTATCATAGAAAATAAAGATGGAGAAAATTTAGGAGGATTATACAACAAAGAATCTAAATCCATAAGCTTTATAACTAAAAACCTTGGAAAATATATCATTAGTTCCAAGCAAAAAACGTTTAAAGATTTAAAAAGTGATTGGTCTAAAAAAGAAATAGAACAATTAGCTTCTAAAGGATTTATAAAGGGAAGAGGCAAAAATACCTTTAAAGGAAAAGAGAATATTACAAGAGCAGAATTTGTTACTTTAATAAATAGAATATTAGAACTAGAAAAGGGAAATGAAGTGGAATTTAAGGATGTAAGCAGAGATAAGTGGTATTATGATGAAATAAATAAAGCCTATTCAGCAGGCCTAGTGAAAGGTGTAGGTGGAAATCTATTTAAACCAGATGAAAATATAAAGAGAGAAGAAATAGCAGAAATATTAGGTAATATATTAAAAAAATTAGAATATGAAACAATTGAAGAAGATGTTTTAAACTCATTTAAAGACAAAAATAAAATTTCTAGCTGGGCAATAGATAATGTAAGTTTATTAGTAAAGTTAGATTTATTAAAAGGATATGCTAAAAATGAATTAAGACCAAAATCATTAGCAACTAGGGAAGAGGCAGCAGTTTTAATATTTAGATTCTATGAATTCATAGTTCAGAACTATTAGATAAAGGCTAGGTTAACCTAGCCTTTATTAAAATAAGTAAAGTAGGAGGATTAGTTGAATATGATAGAAAAGACTGTTGATATGGCCATAGTTTCAAAAATAGATAATAATTTAAATTTACTATTAAAATCCCAAGAAATTAAGATTTGTAAGGATACAACAGTTATGGATTTATTAAAAAAAGAAGTTGAAGATTGTAGAATTATTGGACCTATGGTCTTATCTATAAAAGGACTAGAGAGTAAAAGGTTATCAGGCTGGTTATATAGCGTTAATGGAAAAGTACCTAGTCTTTTAGCTGAAGAATATATTTTAAAAGATAAAGATAAGATCATATGGTATTATACAGATGAGGGAATGGAAGCAGAACTTCCTCAATGGGAGGAAGTTATAAAACTGGAAGGAAGGGGTTAAGATGAAAAAAACAAAAAGATTACTAGCCAAATTACTTATTTTTTCTTTAATAATTTCAAGTTTTCCTATAAACACTCTAGCAAAAAGTTCTAACTTCAAAGATTGGAATCAAGTATCATCTTGGGCATTGGAAGATGTAGGGAGAGCAACAGATAAGAAAATAGTGGAAGGAAATCAAGGTTATTTTAAACCAAAAGCAGACATAACCAGGGCTGAATTTACGAAAATAATAGTAAATGCTTTTAATTTAAGGTCAGACCAAAAGTTGAAAAACAATTTCAAAGATGTAAAAGATAATTTTTGGTATACAGATTTTATACTAACTGCTAATGAACTTGGTATAGTCCAAGGAAGTAATAATAAATTTAGACCAAATAGCAATATTAGTCGTCAAGAAATGGCAGCTATTTTGAATAGAACTTTAGAATTTAAAGGATTAGAATTAGAAGCAGATGAAAGTAATTATACTGATTCAGCAAAAATATCTAATTGGGCTAAAGATTCAGTAAATAAAGTTTCTAAAATAGGCATAATGCAAGGAAGTAATAAAAAATTTAATCCTCTTTCAAAGGCATCAAGAGAGATGGCTACAGTATCTATAATGAGGGCTTATGATTATCTAAATGATAAAACTTTAAGAGAAGATATAAATGTAAGGCCAATTATAGATAGAACAGGTAAAAAAATGTATACGGAGATTGATCAACCTCAATATGGAACAATAGCAGGAGAATGGACTATTTTAGCATTAGCTAGAGGAGAAGTGAAAGTACCTAAAGATTATTATGATATTTACTACAATAATTTAGAAAAAGAAGTTGTAAGAAGAATGGAAAAAGACGGATATTTACATAGGATAAAGAGAACAGAAAACTCTAGATTAATTTTAGCTCTAACATCCATAGGAAAAGATCCAAGAAATGTCGGTGGATATAATCTTTTAGAAGGGCTAACAGATATGTCTATAATAACTAAGCAAGGAATAAACGGACCTGTTTTTGCCTTAATAGCTTTTGATACTTTAGACTATGAAATACCAGAAGCTGAAAATAAGAATAATCAAGTTACAAGAGAGAAGCTAATAGATTTTATTTTAGGTAGGGAAATAAAAGGAGGAGGTTGGGAATTAGGACCTAATCCAAAAAATCCAGATCCAGATATAACAGCTATGACTATACAAGCTTTAGCGCCTTACTACAACACTAGAAAGGATGTAAAGCTAGCAGTAGATAGAGGAATAAATATTTTATCTAAATTACAAAGGTCAGATGGAGGATATCACAGTTGGGGTTCCCTAAATTCAGAAAGTGTTGCTCAAGTAGTTGTAGCACTCACAGCTTTAGGTATAGACCCACACAAGGATCTACGTTTTATAAAAAATGGAAATTCAGCTCTTGAAAATCTATTAACTTTTGAGGATAAAGCTGGAGGCTTCTATCATGTTAAACCAGGAGGACTTAGTAATGGTGGAGCCCAGCCAGGGTCAGTAGATCCAATGGCCACAGATCAAGCAATGTATGCCTTAGTAGCTTATGATAGATTTATAAATAATAAAAGTAGTTTATACAATATGACAGATATAAAATACTAGGCCTAGTCCTAGTATTTTATTTAAAATGGAGGTGGAGTGTAAATGAATGACAGAAATAAAAAAAGGTTAAAACTAGCCTTAGTTATGGCCTTTCTTTTAGGATTATCTTTTTTTATTCAAAATGGAAATGATGTAGTTCCCTTAAGTCCAGAAATTGCTGCAAAAGATGGTGGAAGTGAAGAGGTTATAAGTAAAATTCAAGAAGATAGAGAAAAAATTGAAGAAATTGAAGATGAAGAGAAAGAAGAGCAAATAAATGAAGAAGATGAAGAAGAAGAGATTGAGGATGAAGAAAAAGAAGAGAAGAAAGAACAAGAAAAAGCAGAGAAAGAAACTAAGGTAAATAAAAGTCCTAAGACAAAAAAGGAAAAATTAGTAGCAGAGGCAGAAAAAAAATATAGTAAAGAGGATATTACAAAAATAAAAGAGGAACAGAAAAAGGAAAAGGAAAAAATAATAGCATCAGATAGTAAAAAACCAAAAGATAAGTACCTAACAGATCCAGTACCAGCTGGTAAGCCTAAGCCTGTAGAATGGCAAGATGTAAAAATTGACAAGAGTAAAAAAAGAACAGCAACATTATCTGTAACCTGCCATAGTATTCACAACAATATGCACTTATTTAATATGGATAAGATAGATGTACTGCCTGAAGATGGAATTATATATGCTACAAAGGAAGTAACTTTTTATGAAGGAGAGTCTGTTTTTAATGTGCTTCTAAGAGAAATGCAAAATGCAGGAATTCATATGGAGTTTGAAATGACACCTATATATAATAGCCACTATATACAAGGGATAAATAATCTTTATGAATTTGACTGTGGTGAGTTAAGTGGCTGGATGTATAGGGTAAATGGCTGGTTTCCAAACTATGGAGCAAGTAGATATATGTTAAAAGATGGTGATAAAATAGAGTGGATATATACATGCGATCTAGGCAGGGATATAGGTGGAGGAGCAGCAGTACTTGGAGGAGAATAAGATGGAAAAAATGGAATATGACAGTTTTGAAAATTATCATCCTATAGTAAATTTTATTTACTTTTTATTTACTATAGGATTCACTATGTTTTTTATGCATCCAATATTTCAGTTCATATCATTTATTATAGGGAGTTCTTATTTGATGCTAAAAGAAGGAAAGCGAAAAACTTTCAAATTTATATTTAAATATATGTTACCTATATTAATATTAACAGCAGCACTAAATCCACTTTTTAACCATCAGGGCGCAACCATGTTATTTTATTTAAAAAGCGGAAACCCAGTAACTTTGGAGTCAATAATTTTTGGTTTTTCATCAGGACTTATGTTCATAAGTATTATAATTTGGTTTAAATCATATAATTCAGTAATAACTTCAGATAAGGTTATTTACTTATTTGGAAATATAATTCCTTCTTTATCTTTGATTTTTTCAATGACATTAAGATTTATACCAATGTATGCAGCAAAAATAAAAGAAATAGCGAGGGCACAAAAAGCTATTGGAAAAGATATATCCTCAGGATCTATAATATCTAGGATAAAAAATGGATTAAGCATACTTTCTATTATGATAACCTGGGCCTTACAAAATGCCATAGAAACATCTGATTCTATGAAGGCTAGAGGATATGGGATAGGTTCTAGAACTAATTTTTCAAATTATACTTTAACTAAAAGAGATAAGTTAGCTTTAGCATCTATGCTTATATTTATTGCAATAATATCATATGGTGCTTACCTTGGAATACCAGTTATGAAATTTTTTCCAGCTATAAAAATAAAAGAAAGTAACTATTTTAGTATATTAGTATATATATCTTATATAGGATTGATGTCACTACCTATAGTTATAAATATTCAGGAGGAATTAGAATGGAAATATATAGAATCGAAGATTTAAATTTTAAATATCCTTTAGCAGAATCTTCTAGCTTGAAAAATATTAACTTAGAAATAAATCAGGGTGAGTTTTTAACTATATGTGGTAAGTCTGGTTCAGGAAAAACAACTTTGCTGAGGCAATTAAAACCTTCTTTATCACCACATGGAGAAAAGGAAGGTAGGATATATTTTAAAAATAAAGATATAGAAGATCTTAGTCAAAAAGAGGAAGCTGGTAAAATTGGTTATATTCTACAAAATCCAGATAATCAAATAGTTACAGATAAGGTTTGGCATGAACTAGCCTTTGGACTTGAGAACTTTGGTTTAGATAATAAAACTATAAGGTTGAGGGTAGGAGAAATGGCTAGTTACTTTGGCATACATAAGTGGTTTAATAAAAGAACGATGGATTTATCAGGTGGACAAAAGCAGTTATTAAACCTAGCTAGTGTTATGGCAATGCAACCTGAAGTGCTGATCTTAGATGAGCCTACATCTCAACTAGATCCAATAGCGGCATCTGATTTTATAAATACCTTAAAACAAATAAACCAAGATTTAGGAGTAACAATAATAGTGACAGAACATAGGCTAGAAGAGATAATACCTATATGCGATAGGCTTTTAGTTGTAGATAAAGGGGAAATAATATCTTTAGACAGACCTAGAGAGGTTGTAAAAAAGTTAGATAAAGAGGAACACCCAATGTTTAAGTCAATGCCTGTAGCAAGTCAAATATACTCAGAAATTGGTTTCTTTACTTCTTATCCATTAACAGTAAAAGAAGGACGGCTTGTAGTAGAAAAAATCTTAAATGGAGAAGAAGTAGCTAGTTTTAATTTTGAGGAGGACTTTGGGCAGAACGAAATATTAGTAGAGTTAGATGAAATTTGGTTTAGATATGATAAAAGTGGGGAAGATGTCCTATCTAATTTATCTTTAAAGATAAGAAAAGGCCAGATTTTATCTATTCTAGGTGGAAATGGAACTGGTAAATCTACACTTCTTTCTATAATTGGAAGCTTAGATAGACCCTATAGGGGAAAGGTTTTAATAAATGGGGAAAATATATATAAATCTAAAAATAGAGAAAAATATAAAGGTAAAATAGGATTTTTACCCCAAGATCCTCAAGTTTTATTTTTAAAGGAAAATGTAAAAGAAGACCTCCTTTCAGTATTTCCTAGAAAAGAAAGAGGCAATAAAGAGAAGAAAGTTGAAGAGGTTTTAAACACAGTAGACTTGATAAATTTAGAAAATATGCATCCTTATGATTTAAGTGGTGGAGAACAACAAAGATTAGCCCTTGCTAAAATTCTTTTATTAGAACCGGAGTTAATTTTATTAGATGAGCCAACTAAAGGTATGGACAATTTTTTCAAGGAAAAGTTTGGCAAGATACTAGTAGATTTAAAGAATATGGGGAAAACTATAGTTTTAGTATCTCATGATATTGAATTTTCAAGTAGATATAGTGATAGGGCAGCCATGCTTTTTAATGGGGAAATAATAACAGAAAATACTACAAGGGAATTTTTTGCAGGAAATAGTTATTATACTAGTTCAGCAAATAAGATGATAAGAAATATAGTTCCAGAAGCTATATTAAAGGAGGATGTGGTTAAATTATGCAAAGCAAAAATAGAAAGCGAATAAAGTTATCATCCTTTTTTATTCTATTTTTGATTCCTCTAACTATTTTATTTGGAGTTGTAGTTTTAGAAGATAGAAAATATTATTTTATATCTCTTTTAATCCTAATATATACAATGATTCCTTTTGCTATGATATTTGAAAAAAGAGAACCCATGGCAAGAGAGCTTGTACTTATAGCTGTGCTATCTGCTTTAGGGGTAGTAGGACGAAGTGCTTTTTTTATGATTGCACAGTTTAAACCTGTTGTAGCTATAGTAATAATATCAGGTGTTAGCTTAGGGCCAGAGTCAGGTTTTTTAGTAGGGGCAATGACAGGATTTGTTTCAAATTTTTTATTTGGACAAGGACCCTGGACTCCTTGGCAAATGTTTGGATTTGGAATAATTGGTTTTTTAGCAGGAGTATTATATTATAAAAATATTCTAAAAAAGAATAGATTATCTTTATGTATTTATGGGGGCTTAAGTACCTTTATAATCTACGGTTTAATATTAGACTTTGCATCAGTTTTAATGTTCACAGGAACTTTAACTATGAGAACATTAAAAGCAAGTCTTATATCTGGAATCCCTTTTAACTTTGTCCATGCAGTGTCAACAATAGTTTTTTTATTTATTTTATCCCAGCCCATGCTTAAGAAAATAGATAGGATAAAAATAAAATATGGCCTTATTGACACTTAAAATAATAAGATATAGAATAAACATATAAAAG
>JASKZW010000109.1 GCA_030147425.1 Tissierellales bacterium | reverse complement strand
TTAATATAGTTCCTGTATATTCTTTACCCTCAAAGTTTTTAATAGTAACATATTCTCCCTCAACTGTATCCCAAACATATCCACCAAGTTGGGTAAGTTTAAGCCTTCCATTAGCTTTAATTTCCTTAACCATAGCTCCTAAAGTATCTACATGGGCTGACAGAGTAACTTCCTTGTCTGTATTTTCCCCTTCTAATACTCCTATAAGGGCCCCTTTATTATTTCTGTAAGTTTCTAAACCTAATTTTTTAAATTCATCTTCTACATATTTTAAAGCAGCTTCAGTATCACCTGTAGGACTAGGTATGTTTAATAATTTTTCTAGTTTTACAGTTAATTCATCCATATTAATCTTCATAAAAACTCCTCCTTTGAATTTGTTTATACCTTAATCATACTATAAAGCTAGGAAAATATAAAATATTTCCAATAAATTTTTACATATAGTATAATAAGGGAAGAATATCATAATAGAATGGGGAATAAAAAATGTCTTTTTCAGCAAGAACAAAAAATGAATTATCAAGAATTGATATTGAGAATATATGTTGTGCTTATTCTGAACTTTCGGCTATAACTAGGATGAATGGAACAATTCAGATAAAGGGCAATAATAAGATAAATTTAAAATATAGTACAGAAAATGCAGCTATAGCTAGGAGGATTTTCAGTCTTTTAAAAACCATATATGATACTAGTGTAGAGGTTATGGTTAGGCGAAACCAGCAGTTAAATAAAAATAATAATTATATTGTACATGTTAATAACTCAGCCCTGGTAAAGAAGATATTAACAGATATAGGTTTTGACTTGGATCTTTTTGATATTAATTTTATAGTAGATTATAAAATACCTAAAAAATTTATTGAAAAGAGCTGTTGTAGACGAGCCTATATAAGAGGCTCTTTTTTAGGAGGAGGCTCTATAAGCAATCCAGAAAAGGCCTACCATATGGAATTTGTAACAAATTCATCAGACTATGCAGATAATTTATCCAGTCTAATAAATTCTTTTGACTTAGCTTCAAAGGTAATAAAAAGAAAGGGTAGTTATGTAGTCTATATTAAGGAAGGGTCGCAAATCTCAGATTTATTAAATATTATGGGAGCCCATCAGGCCCTATTAAAGTTTGAAGATATAAGGGTATTTAAGGATGTAAGAAATAATATAAATAGGATAGTTAACTGTGAAACAGCTAATTTAAGCAAGACAATAGATGCATCCTTAAGGCAGGTTACTAATATAAAATATATAGATGAAAGAATAGGTATAGAGAAGTTACCAGAAAACCTACAGGAATTAGCCTTATTAAGGCTAGAAAATCGGGATGCAAGCCTAAAAGAATTAGGTGAAAAGCTAAACCCACCAGTAGGAAAGTCAGGAGTAAATCATAGGTTTAGAAAGATAGATAAGATAGCAGAAAGTTTAAGGGAAAATAAAAAAAACAGCTAATAAAAGAATAACTCTTTTATTAGCCGTGTTTTTTCATTTCGATAACATTTTCTATAAGGGAAAGATCTATAACCCTAAAGTCATCTAAAACTGATTCAGTCCATAAAGGTGTTTTTTCAATTTCTTGGAACTTTCTAGCTGAAATAATACTTTCTTCAATTATAGCTAGACTATCCATATCTAATTGACCCTTGCTCTCACTGATTAAAATAGTTTTGTAAGGAGTTTCATTAGGCTTTACACTTCCAGATAAAGGGTGAGTCTTTAAAATATGACCTTCGTGTATTTTCTCCCTTACATACTCCATAACATCTAAAAGACCTTTGTCTTCTAGGTATACTAGTTTAAATTCATCTTCATATTTATCCTTAACATATGGATTATTAGTTATTATAATATGTTTTTTCATTAAATCCCTCCAAAATCACCAAATAAATTATATAATATATATATACTAAGGACTATAATATCATAAAAAGAGATTATATGGTAAAAATTTATTTAAAAGGAAAGGGTTTTTCAATGTCTTATAAAAATAAATTTACCCATCTACATGTTCACACTGAATACAGCTTGCTAGATGGATTAAATAAAATTGACAATTTAATAGATAGAACAAAGGAATTGGGAATGGATTCTATTGCTATAACAGACCACGGCTCTATGTTTGGAGTAGTTGACTTTTATAAGGCAGCTAAAAAAAGAGGCATAAAGCCAATTTTAGGTTCAGAGGTTTATATTTCTTATGGAAGTTATACTAGCAAGAGTATTGATGACAAAAAGCAATACCATTTAATTTTACTGGCAGAAAATAATCAAGGTTATGAAAATTTAATGAAGATAGTGTCTGAAGGCTATGTAAATGGTTTTTACTATAAGCCTAGGGTTGATTATTCTGTTTTGAGAAAATATAGTGAGGGAATAATATGCTTGTCTGCTTGTTTGGGAGGAGAGGTCCAGCAGAATCTTCTTAATGGCAATTATGAAAAGGCTAAGGAAGCAGCCTTAAACTATGATGACATATTCGGAAGGGGAAACTTTTACTTAGAACTTCAGGACCATGGACTTAAGGAGCAGGAGGAAGTAAATGAGAAGCTTATAGAAATAAGCGATGAAACAGGCATACCCTTAGTTGCTACTAATGATGTTCACTATTTAAAAAAGGAAGATCATATTGTCCATGATGTTCTGCTTTGTATTCAAACAGGCAGAACCATAGATGAAGAAAATAGGATGAAGTTTCCAAGTAGTGAATTTTATTTGAAAAGCTATGATGAAATGGTGGACATTTTTGGCCATAGAATGGATGCTATAGAAAATACCAATAAAATAGCTGAAAGATGTAAGGTAGAATTGGATTTTGACACCCTGCATTTGCCAGAATACAAGATTCCTGAAGGCTATAAGGATAATGTAGAATATTTAAGGGACTTAGTAGAAAAAGGCTTAAAGGAAAAGTACGGGGAAATAACTGATGAAATCCAGGAAAGATTTGACTTTGAATTTAATACTATAGTTAATATGGGCTATGTAGACTATTTCCTTATTGTTTGGGATTTTATTAGATTTGCCAAGGAAAACAATATAGCAGTAGGACCTGGAAGGGGTTCAGCTGCTGGTAGTATTGTTTCCTATGCCTTGGATATAATTGGTATAGATCCTTTAGAGTATGACCTACTTTTTGAAAGGTTTTTAAATCCTGAAAGGGTAAGTATGCCTGACATAGATATAGACTTTTGCTATGAAAGAAGGGAAGAGGTTATAGACTATGTAATAGAAAAGTATGGCGACGACAGGGTAGCCCAAATAGTAACCTTTGGTACTATGGCAGCCAGAGGAGCTATAAGGGACGTAGGTAGGGCTATAAATATGCCCTATGGTGAGGTTGATAAGATAGCCAAGGAAATTCCTATGGAACTGGGAATAACTATAGAAAAAGCCTTGAAAATTAACAAAAAATTACTTAGGGAATATGAAACTGACAGGGAAGTTAAGGACTTAATAGACTTTGCTATGGCTGTAGAGGGCTTGCCAAGGCATACATCAACTCATGCAGCTGGTGTAGTTATTTCTAAGGAGCCTATAACTAATTATGTTCCCCTATCTAGGAATAAGGATTCTATAACCACCCAGTTTGATATGAATGAATTGGAAGAATTAGGTCTATTAAAGATGGACTTTTTAGGTTTAAGAACCTTGACTGTAGTAAGGGATACTCTAGACTTGATAGAGGATAATCATGGGAAAATAATTGATTTAGAAAAAATAGACTATGATGATAAAAA
>JASKZW010000082.1 GCA_030147425.1 Tissierellales bacterium | reverse complement strand
AGGGAAGTTTGGTTCTTCGTCAAGAATCCAACTAGGACTTTCCCCTATAAGGGATTTAGAAAATAGGGCTGGATGATTCCCACCTTGGGCTACATAAAGTAGGTTTTCCTTTAGGTTTTTTCCTGCAACAAACCAAGGCTCACCACTGCCAATACCGCCAATACCTAGACCCCTTCTTTGACCTAGGGTATAATGCATAAGACCTGAGTGCTTTCCAACAGACTTTTTGCTGTCTACATCTACCATAACACCTGGCTTGGCTAGTAAGTATTGGTCTAGAAACTTCTCAAAGTCCCTTTCACCAATAAAGCATATACCAGTAGAGTCTTTCTTCCTAGCTGTAACCAGATTATTTTCCTCAGCTATTTGACGAACCTTATCTTTTTCAAGATGCCCAACTGGAAATATAGTTCTTTTTAAGGCATCTTGTCCTATCCTAGATAGGAAATAACTTTGATCCTTACCTTGGTCCTCTCCCCTTAAAAGATAGAACTTTCCATCCTCTTCCTTAACCTGGGCATAGTGGCCCATAGCTATATAGTCTGCCTCTAATTTTAATGCATAGTCTAAAAAAGCATTAAACTTAATTTCCTGATTACACATAACATCTGGATTAGGAGTTCTCCCCTTTTTATATTCATCTAAGAAATAAGTAAAGACATTATCCCAATACTCCTCTTCAAAGTTTACTGTATAGTAGGGTATATCTAGTTGTTCTGCAACTTTTAAAGCATCTATTGAATCGTCTGTAGCTGTACAAACGCCTTCTTCATTCTTTTCGTCCCAATTTTTCATAAAAATAGCCGTTACGTCATAGCCGGCTTCCTTTAGTAGTAGGGCTGATACAGATGAATCTACACCACCACTCATTCCTAATATAACTTTTTTACTCATCTTTCTCCTCCTTCCATCCTTCCTATGAGAATAATTATACTATATTTAATAATAGATAAATAGTCAAACTAAATATAAAAAAATTAAGTCTTATGTTATACTTAAATATATTGTTTAATTAGAAAAGGTGGGAAAAAAATGAATTACTTATTATCAACCCTTATGGGAGCCCTAATTGGATATATAACTAATTGGCTGGCTATAAAAATGCTTTTTAGACCTTATGAAAGGAAATACCTCTTTAATAAAATTCCTATACCCTTTACACCAGGTCTGATACCTAAGGAAAAGCCTAGGATTGCAAAAAGTGTAGGAGATACTGTAGGAGACTACCTATTATCAGAAGAGGTTATTTTAAGAAATCTTCAAGAGGCAGACTTAGATAGGAGAATAGATGACTATTTAGTAGAAAAAACAAGTTTGTTAGAAAAGTCAGAAAAGAATCTTGGAGAAATACTAGGGGAGCTTAGTTCTGAAAATCTAGATTATATTAATGGTAGACTTTCAAACTATATAAATAATACTTTAGTATTAGCCTTAGAGGAAGAAACTAATAGAGATAAAATCATTAATTTTACTCAAGAAAAATTAATGAATCTAGACCTAGATAGCCTTATTGACAAAATAGATTTAAATAAATTGCTTACTGAGAATAAGGGTAGAATAGGTGAAGGTTTAGAAGAATTTTTCAAGGAAAATAAGGTGAAATTAGAGAAAGATGAGAGAAGGCTGGTGGAAGTAATTGGAGAAGACTTGGCCTCTGAACTTTTAAGGGATAATATGAATACAATCCTTATAGAGTTGAAAAATATTTTAAATAATAAGGAGATAGAGTATAGGGTAAAAGTTTTGATTAGGGAGGGTTTAGAATTAAATCTTCCAGCAGCTACAAGGCTGTTTTTAAATCCAGAAACACTAACAGAAAAAGTTTATGACAAGCTAAAGGACTATAGCCAAAGTCCAGATTGTTCAGTTAAACTTATACCTATAATAGAAGGACTTTATGGAAGGGCCTTAGACTATAGACTAAAGGATATCTTCTATTTAATTTCCTATAGATTAGATGACAGGGCGTTGGAAGGCTTAGCAGAAAAATCCCTAGAAAAATTAAAGGCAAGTTCTGCTATTGAGAGTTTAGAAGAAAGTTTAAAACTCTACTTAAAGGAAAATAAGAAAAATTATAAAGATTATCTAGGAGATTTATTAGAAAAATCCTATGATTTAATTTTAATTGAGCTAAGGGGAGGATTTTTATTTCCTTATATAGATAAGTTCCTAAGAAAATTAGAAGATAAAAAGATAAAAAATCTAATGGAAGGCTTAGGGGAGGATAGTTTAGCTAAATTAAGAAAAAAATTGGTAGAGAAAATATCAGATTCTATTAGTAAGGAACTACCAAAACTTATAAAAGAATTAAATATATCTAAAATAGTAGAAGAGGAAATAAATAGCTTTGATTTGGCTTTTGCAGAAAAGATAATCCTAGACATAGCTAGGAAAGAGCTAGAAGCTATAACTTGGTTTGGAGCCTTTTTAGGAGGACTTATAGGGCTTTTAGCTCCTATAATATTTTAGAAAAAAATAAAGATAGAAGGTTATCCTTCTATCTTTACTTCATATGTTAAGTCAGTGTTTCTATCCTTACCTAGCATTTGTGAAACTCCACAGTATCTTTCCTGGGAAAGTTCAACAGCCTTTTTGATCTTGTCTTCTGGCAAATCCTTTCCTTTAAAAGTATAAACAATTTTAATATTTTCATATACTTTAGGATGTTCTTCCGTATTGTCAGCCTCTACATGAATTTCTAAGTCGTCAACTTCTACCTTCATTTTTTTCAAGATAGACATAGTGTCTATACCAGTACATCCAATTAAGCCTGCTAGTAAAAGTCTCTTAGGTCTAGGACCCTTGTCTTCCCCACCTATTTCTGGAGCAGCATCTGTAATAAGTGTATGCCCATCCATTTCCATTTCAAAAGCCATTTTTCCTGTTAAGTGACCAGTTAAAGTTGCCTTACTCACAAAATCATCTCCTTTAATAATCTTCTTAAATCCATTATACCCCTAATGGGTATAAAAGTAAACTTATAATAGGTTTTTTCTCAACCATTCATCATCCTTATCACTTAGATAGGATATAGGAAGGTCAAATATAGTATAGGCACCATATTTATTTTCCTTATTTAGTCTATACCCAGCCCTAGCATAAGTTAATAGGACAGAAGATGTAAACTCAGGATTATTTCCTAAAGTTAGATTAAATTCCATAGTTTGTATATTTTTTTCATTAGTCTTTCCAGACCTTATAACTGAGCCACCATGGGGCATATTTGAGTGATCCTTGAAAAAAGTATCCTCATCTATAAAATAAACCTCTGTATCATATTCTTTAAAGTAATTAGGATAATTTATAATTTCTTCCCTTATTTTATCTTCTAAAGAGCTATCTTCAGCAACTACATAGCAGATTCTCTTATGCTTATCCCTAGTAGATAGTTTAGGATTTTCCCCAGCCTTAACCCTCTCTACTGATTCTTCTACGGGAACAGTATATTGAACTCCATACTTAACTCCTTCGATACTTCTAACTACCTGGGAATGGCCCTGGCTTACTCCCTTGCCCCAGAAAGTATATTC
>JASKZW010000048.1 GCA_030147425.1 Tissierellales bacterium | reverse complement strand
TTTTTATAGGCTTTAAGCTTTTCATAATTACTCTCTAATTGTTTTTTAATAAGATCTATTTGCAGGTAAAAATTTTCATTTTCTTCTTCAAAGTCCTTTACTGGTATTCTAATAACTTTAATTTGATTTAAGGCTAAGAAATGATCCCTTTCTTCATCCTTAAGCTTTTGGTCTTCATCCTGGTGTTGGCTTCCATCTATTTCAATAACTAAATTTGCTTGAGGAAGATAAAAGTCAACTTCCTCCCTATCAAAAGGATGGTCTATAGTTAATATATCCTTTAACCTAGCTTCAGGTAGAATAAGTTTTTCAATAAAGGTATAGTCTGGAATAAATCTTCCTATATTATTAAAAAACTTTAGGGCAGGATTATAGCCTTCCTTATTTCCCCTTATAGTATTGTCCCAAATAGGCTTTTCCCTACTAAGAAGGGGAGTAAAGTCTTTAAACCACTGATTTAGAGACTCCTTATCCCTTAAATTTAGTTTAATATCTAATTTATCTTGAAGAAACTTAGACATAATACTAGGCCTTCCCCTTGAGATTATATTTTTTACAAGGGCAATAAAGGAATAGTAGGAATTATTAAAGTCAGTTTCCTCTGGTAAATTTTTTATTATAAAATTGTCATTAGTTGACGAATAATTTCCAGTATAAAATTTCAAGTCTCCACCCCATTTATAAATTTGGTAAATCTTGGATAACACCTATACTATATACTATAGGTATTGTGAGGGAGATTTCAAGGGAAAAATTAAAGGTTGGGATAATTCCCAACCTTAGAGTATTTCTTTTATATATTTTTTATACATTTTAGATATGCTTATATAAATAAGGATTATATAAAGAATAAGGAAAATATAGTTTAGGTTTTTTAGAATATCTATTAGGGTAAAAATTCTAGCAGCCTTGGATATTAGGAAAGAAACTAATAAGACTATAAAGGGCATGGTAATTATAAAATTAAGCAATAGTTTATTCTTTTCTCTTTTTAAAATATTTCCTAGAAGTTTTCTATCCATTCCAATAGCCTTGTATAAAAGAAGACTTTGCCTTCTTTCTAAAAATAAATTATAAAGTGAAAAGTAAGCGTTGGAAAATCCTACAACTAGGAAAAAACTACTTAAGAATATAGCTAAGAGATTAGCCAAACTATTCATTTTTTTAATATCATCCTTTTGTTCAAGTTGAGAGATAAGGGAGAAATCTTCTTCCTTAAAATAATTAAGGGAAATAGATTCTAATAACTCTGAACTTTCCTTTATGTTATCAGTTTCAACTAAAACATATTCAAACTGATCTAAGTCAGCGATCCTAGCAAATTTGTTAAGAAGTTTTATATACTCAGACTTAGGCATATAGGCATGGAGCCTGTTTTCTCTAAGGGAATAATCAAAGAGGGGAGAAGAGATTTTATCTTCCACATTTAAGCTAAACTCATAGCCAGGCTGACTAAACTCCCTTCCATACTCACTAAGGGGGATGGTTTTAATATCCTCATTTAAAAACTCAACAAAATTCATTTGAGACTTAGCCTTGTTAAAGTCATCAGCTATAGTATTTAAAAGAAGTACCTTCCCATCCTTATATGATTCAGGATTAAAGCCTTTTTTGCTTACAAGTTTATTAAAAACTTCATCTTCTATACCAAAAAGTTCTAGTTGTATGCTATTTAAAGAAACTAATTCATCTTTCAAAATATTTAATTTATCTTTATAATTTTGACTAATAAAGCCTTCATCATAATCAAGAAAAACTGCTTCTTTTCTAAAGTTTATATAATCTTTTGGCTTTAAAGACTTTACATCTTCTAAAAGTTGAGGATTTATTTCTTTATTACTAGCATATTCTAGATGGATATTATAGCCGGTAAATTTATCATAATTATTATAACTGGTATTTAAAGCATAAAAAGTAACTGAGCCTAAAATAAAAACCATAAGGGCAAAACCAAGTTTTAAGCTTACTTTAGTAGATATAAAGCTCGCCCTAGCATTCTTATAGAATTGCTTGGATAAGTCTTTTTCTATATCTCCTTGGTATAAAAGATCATACTTTTTATGACTTTTGGATTTAATATTTCCCTTGAGAGCATCCAAAATAGATACTTTTTTAATTTTCTTTACTGGCTTTTTACTTGCCAGGTAAATAATAAAAAAGCTAACAAGGTAAAGACCAATGAATAAAATAGGGTTAAGCTCTAACTTTAGATTACTATTTATAGAAAAAGCACTTCTAACTTCAAAGTTATTTTCAATTTTCTTTATAAGAAAAAATAAAAGCTTTAAAAGTCCCAAGGATCCTAGAATTCCGGCAATTATAGGTTTCTGAGAAATATAAATAGTTTTAAGTCTTATAATTTTATTAATATCCTTATCCCTTGCACCAAGAGCTTTTAACTTTCCATATTCCTTTATGGATTTTGATTCTTGAACTAAAAATAAGCTAGTTATTATAGAATAAAATAAAAATATGAGGATAAAAAATAAAATTATAGCTAGTATTTGAAAAGGATAGTCAGTAATAGGATCTATATCCTTATCAAAGACAAAGGACCTAGACAAATAAGTTGAGTTAAAGTTGTAGGCTAAGTTTTTATAGTCTAAACTATCCATTATATTTCTACTAGTACTATAGGTTTTGAAAATATTTTTATACCAAATAAAGGGTGAAAGTTTTCTTCCACTAGACAAAAGGCTAGATTGTTCTTGATTTAGGAAAACATTATAGTGTTTTTCATAATCATAGCCTATATCAGAATAAATTCCTGAGACCTTATAAGCCTGACCATCTAAAAGTAATATATCTCCAATAGATTTATCAATTTCCCTTTCCATATAATCACTAATTAATATTTCATTATTTTTAGGTAAGTTCCCTTTTTTTAACATAAATCTAACAGTTTCCAAGGCTATATCATCTATTCTTATAAGAATAGTTTCTTCCTTTGATCCAAAGCCTTCATTTAACTTTTCCTTATTAAAAAAACCTATTTTCTTTATATGTCTATTTCCTAAAAGTTCATTAGCATCTTTAGTCTCCAGTTCAGTTAAAATCCTAAAATGATAGCCAGCTGTGTGGTCTTTTATCATGTTTCTAAAGGAGTTAAAATAGGATACAATACCAAAAGTAAAGTTGGATAAAATTAGGACTGCTAAAAATATGGTTATCATAGTGGAAGTATAGGACTTTTTATTGACCCTTATATCACCTTTAATATATTCAGGAAAAATCATCTAATCACCTCGTCAGACACTATCATTCCATCTTCCATATGGATAATCCTATCTGCAGATAAGGCAACTTCCTCATCATGGGTTACTATAATCATAGTTTGTTTATATTTAAGATTAGAAAGTCTAAAAATATCTATAATATCTCTAGCGTTCTTTTTATCTAGATTTCCTGTAGGTTCATCTGCTAGAATCAAAGAAGGCTTATATATAAGGCTTCTTGCAATAGCTACTCTTTGTTGCTGTCCACCAGATAGTTTATCAGGAAAGGTCTTCAACTTATTTTCAATACCTAAACTTCCAACTAATTCCTTAAAATATTCTTCATCTATACTTTTATCATCAATAGGGACTGGTAGTTTAATATTATTTTCTACAGATAGGTTAGGGATCAGGTTAAAAAATTGATATACAATTCCCAATTGCCTTCTTCTATAAAGTGCTAACTTATCTTGATTAAGTTTAACTATATTAGTATTTTCAACAACTATATCCCCCTGACTAGCCTGGTCTATGCCAGAAATTAGATTTAAAAGAGTAGATTTACCACAGCCACTAGGACCCATTATGGCAAGCATTTGCCCCCTTTCAACTTTAAGATCAAGGCCCTTTAAGGCCTCTACCTTAGTATCATCTTCTCCATATACTTTTTTTAAGTTTTTTATTTCTAATATATTCATATTTATTACCTCCTAAAAAGATAATATAAAAGCAAAGTGAAATCTAAGTGACAATTACTTGTATTATATATTATTATTAGTAGTATAATAAGCTTGAGGTGATTAGATGAAAATATTTTTACTAGAGGATGATGAGACTTTAGCCTTTGGAATTAAAACTTATTTGGAAAAGTCAGGCTATAAGTTAAGCCATGCTTCTTCCCTTAAAGAAGCTAAAGAAATTTTTGACTATAGCTTTGATTTTATTATTCTAGATATAAACTTAGGGGATGGAACAGGCTTTGACTTTTTAGACTTGTATAAAATAGATAGGACGCCAGTAATATTTTTAACAGTAAATAATTCAGAGGAAGATATAGTTAAAGGGTTAAACTTGTCTGATGACTATATTACCAAGCCCTTTAAACTATCTATATTAAAGGCCAAAATAGAGAGTATTTTAAGAAGGGTAGATGGAAGGGATGAAAAGTTAAATTATAAAGGCTTAGTTTTGGATCCGAAGAACTATAGGGCTAGTATAGATGGGGAGGACCTTGGATTAAGCTTAAAAGAGTATGAACTCTTAAGTCTTTTAATGAAAAACAGGGGAAATGTTTTAACTAGGGATAGGATTTTAGAATTAGTCTGGGATTTAGAAGGGGACTTTGTGGAAGACAATACCCTTTCAGCTAGCATAAAAAGGTTAAGAAAAAAATTAGGAGATTATAGCTATGTTGTAGAAACTGTAAGAGGGATAGGCTATAGTTTTGTGAGGGATTAGATGTTTTTCTTTATAATTGTATTTATAATTATATTTTTACTTATAAAAATTTTAGATTTTAACTTTTATTTAAGCTTGTATAAAATTTTAGAATTTAAAAAACTAGATCCAAAATCTAGCCTTGAATCCTTAGGTTATTATAATAAAAGTATCTTTACTAGTAGCTTTTATCCTTTTTTTATAAGTTTATTAATAACAATACTGATATATAGTATCTATTTTTTTCTGGAAAAGAAAAGGCAAGGTAGAAAAAAGAAAAAGATAGAGGATTTAGAGGAGTATTTAATCCAGATAAATAAGGGAAATTATAGTATAAACCTTAACCAGGAAGACGATGAGCATTCTAACTTAAGGGATCAAATATATAAGATAATAGTAAATCTAAAGTCCTTAGAAGAAGAATCTACTAGGCAAAGGCTAAATTTAAAAAGGGATTTGTCTAATATTGCCCACCAGTTAAAGACTCCTATAACTTCTATAGGCTTTATGGCAGAGTTGATAAAGGAAGATAAGGAGAATACAGATATTTACTTGGGAAAACTTTATGAGGAACTAGAGAAGTTGAAGAATTTTACAGAGGTGCTCTTGAAATTATCTAAGATTAACTCTAATACTATAGAGTATAAGTATGTAGATTTGTCTATTTTAGAAATATTAAAAGACATAGAGTATGCCTTAAATAGGAAAAAGAAAATTCCTATAGATTATAAGGGAGAGGATTTTGTTCTTAAGGGAGATGAGGTATGGCTTTATGAGGCTTTTTTAAATATTTTTAAAAATTCTCTAGAGCATACTAATAGTAGAGTTTGGATTAGCTTAGACTCTAATCCTATCTATAAGACAGTGAGGATTTCAGATGATGGTCCAGGGGTTGAGGAGAAATCCTTGGACAGGATTTTTGATAGGTTTTATAGAGGAGATACTTCCCTAGCAGGTTATGGAATAGGTTTAAATATGGCTAAGTCTATAATAGAGGCCCATGGAGGAGATATAAGGGCCTATAATAATCAAGGCTTAACATTTGAAATAAAGTTTTATAATATTTAAGCCCTAGTAAATCCTAGGGCTTTTTTTAATCAAATATAGGTAGCTCTTCTAAAAATATAATATCTTTTCTTTTAGCTGCATCACCTTCTGCTAAAATAGCTGCCTGGGCAATAATATCAGCCTCAGCCAACTCAACTAATTCTTTTAGGGCTTCTAAAGAGGCACCTGTGCTAATAACATCATCTATTAGGGCAACTTTCTTTCCTCTTAAATACCTAGCATCCTTACCATCAAGGCATAGGATTTGCTTGCCACTAGTAGTTATAGATTCTAATTCATAGATTAAAGGATCTTCCATATAAGCCTTTACACTTTTCCTAGCTACAATATATTTATTTAAGCCTAAAAGCTTTGAAAGTTCATGGGCTAAAGGTATACCCTTAGCTTCAGCTGTAACTATAGCATCTACTTTAGGAAGCTTTGTAGCTAGTTCTCTAGCAGTATGACTAACTATCTCACTATCTCCAAGTATGACAAAGCTTGCTATACTTAAGTTTTCATTAAGTCTAATTATAGGCAAGTCTCTTTCTAAACCAGCAACTTTTAATTTATATTTTTTCATTTCAACATCTCCTTAAATACTTGTA
>JASKZW010000031.1 GCA_030147425.1 Tissierellales bacterium | reverse complement strand
ATATTAGATTTACTGACAAAGGACGAGATTTATCAAATCAAGTTTATCTAGATTTTATGTAGGACTTGACAAATTACTTTTCTAGTGTTAAATTGTAATTAGCAGTCAAAGAGATAGAGTGCTAAACTTAAAAAATGAGGTGATAATCTTGCTAGATAAGAGAAAGTATAAGGTTTTAAAAGCAGTTATAGATAGTTATATAGAATCTGCTAAGCCAGTAGGGTCTAATACAATTTCTAATAATTATGACTTAGGTGTAAGTTCTGCAACAATTAGAAATGAAATGTCAGACTTAGAGAGTTTAGGTTATTTAAATAAGCCTCATACTTCAGCAGGACGTGTTCCTTCAGATAAGGCTTATAGGTTTTATGTGGACTATATTTTGGAGGAAAAAATTTTTTTAAATGATACTAATATGATTAAGTTTGAAAATGTGTTTGACCTAAGTCAGGAAGATTATGACAGTATAATAAAAACATCGACCAAAGTTTTATCTTCTTTAACAAGTTATACAGCTTTAATCATATCACCTCAGGTTAAAAAAGAAAAATTGAAAATTATACAATTAATTTCCTTAGATGATAGGCAAATATTGATAGTATTAGTAAGTGACTTAGATAAAGTTAGCAATAAAATATTTTCTAGCAGCTTAATTATAGATCAAGAGGAGCTAAACAAGATATCTAAAAACTTTAACCAAAAATATTCAAATAAGGAGCTTAAGGAAATCTATGAGCTTTTAAATGCAGATATGTCCTTCTATAAAAATAAATATATAGAAGTGATGTTAAATATAAGGGATTTGATTGAGGAAGTAATAGAGGAAAAGAAAGAATTAGATATTCACACAGAAGGTGTAAATAAAATATTTGATCATCCAGAATATAAGAGTATAGAAAAAGCAAAGTCACTTATATCCTTTATAGAAGACAGGGATACTTTAGTTAAGGCTATAGTAAGAAATAATATAGATTCAGGAATAGAAGTAACAATAGGTGATGAAAATTTATATGATCCATTAAAGGAAAGTACTTTAATCACTACAACCTATAGCATAGGAGATAGGACCATTGGGAAATTAGGGATAGTAGGTCCTACAAGAATGGATTATTTAAATATGATAGGTTTATTAGAAGTTTTTTCATATAATTTAACAAGACTTTTAGATAAGATAGATAGGAAAAATTAGAAGAGGTGATTAAATGACAGAGGAAAAAATAGAAGAGCAAGACTTGTCGGAAGAAGAAAAAAAAGAAGATAGTAAAGAAAATAATGGAGACTCTAAAAAAGAGTGTTCCTGTGCAAAGGAATTAAAGGAAGAAAAAGAAGAGTTAGAAAAAAAGTATGAAGAATTAAAGGATACTACTTTAAGACTTCAGGCTGACTTTGAAAACTACAAGTCAAGAGTAGAAAAAGAGAAATCAAATATTATAAATTATGCTTCTGAGGATTTAATGGTAAAGTTATTACCAGTTTTAGACAACTTCCTTAGAGCTTTAGACAATATAGATGACAAGAATATTCATGAAGGTGTTAGCCTGATTTATAATCAGATTTTTGATGTTTTAAAATCTGAAGGCCTAGAGGAAATAGAGGCTGAAGGTAAGAAGTTTGATCCAAACTATCATCATGCAGTTATTATGGAAGAATCAGATAAGTATGATGAAGGATGTGTTTTAGAAGTATTAGAAACAGGTTACACTTTAAATGGAAAGGTAATTAGACCAAGTATGGTAAAAGTAGTAAATTAAAAGGAGGAAGGATAGAATGGCAAAGATAATAGGAATAGACTTAGGTACTACAAACTCTTGTGTAGCTGTTATGGAAGGTGGAGATCCAGTAATAATTCCTAACGCAGAAGGAAATAGGACTACACCATCTATAGTAGCTTTTACTAAAGAAGGTGAGAGATTAGTAGGCGAGACAGCAAAAAGACAGGCTGTTACTAATCCAGACAGAACAATAATGTCTATAAAAAGAGAAATGGGAAAGGACTATAAAAAAGAAATAGACGGTAAGGATTATACACCTCAAGATATTTCAGCTATGGTTCTTCAAAAAATGAAAACAGATGCAGAAAACTTTTTAGGTGAAAAAGTAACAGAAGCTGTAATAACAGTTCCGGCATATTTTACAGACGCTCAAAGACAGGCTACTAAAGATGCTGGTAGAATAGCAGGTTTAGAAGTTAAGAGAATTATTAATGAGCCGACAGCAGCGGCTTTAGCTTATGGTATGGACAAAGATGAAGGCCACCATAAAATAATGGTTTATGACCTTGGAGGAGGAACTTTTGACGTATCTATTCTTGAACTAGGAGATGGAGTATTTGAAGTTCTTTCAACAAGAGGAAATAATAATCTAGGTGGAGACGACTTTGATAATGTAATTGTAGATTATATTGCAGATGAGTTTGAGAAAACTAATGGAGTAGACTTAAGAAAAGACAATATGTCCTTACAAAGACTAAGAGAAGCAGCAGAAAAGGCTAAAATGGAATTATCAAGTGTAATGAGCACAAATATAAACCTACCATTTATAACAGCAACTGAAGCTGGGCCTCAACACTTAAACATGGACTTAACTAGGGCTAAGTTTGAAGAGTTAACAGGACACCTAGTAGAGAAAACATTAGATCCTATAAAAAATGCCCTTAAAGACGCAGGTTTAAGTGCATCAGATGTAGACAAGGTTATCTTAGTAGGAGGTTCAACAAGAATACCAGCAGTTCAAGAAGCTGTTAAAAACTTAATTGGAAAAGAACCACAAAAAGATATAAACCCAGATGAATGTGTAGCTATGGGAGCAGCAATACAAGGTGGGGTTTTAAGTGGAGATGTTAAAGACTTACTATTGCTAGACGTAACTCCTTTATCCCTAGGATTAGAAACTTTAGGTGGGGTAACAACTAAGTTAATAGAAAGAAATACAACTATACCGACAAAGAAAAGTCAGGTATTTACTACAGCAGCAGACAATCAAACAGCAGTAGATATACACGTATTACAAGGTGAAAGGGAAATGGCTAGGGACAATGCTACCCTAGGAAGATTCCAATTAACAGGAATACCACCAGCACCAAGAGGAGTACCTCAAATAGAAGTTACTTTTGATATAGACGCTAACGGTATTGTTAATGTAAGTGCAAAAGACTTAGGTACTGGAAAAGAGCAGAAAATAACTATAACAGCTTCAACAAATTTAACAGATGAAGAAATAGAAAAGAAAGTTCAAGAAGCTGAAAAGTTTGCTGAAGAAGATAAAAAGAAAAAGGAAGAAATAGAAGTAAGAAATAATGCTGACTCTATAATCTATCAAACTGAAAAGACTTTAGAAGAGTTAAAAGACAATATCTCAGATGAAGAAGCTAATAAGGTTAAAGATAAATTAGAAGAATTAAAAGAAGCAAATGAAGGAGAAGATATTGAGCTAATTAAAACAAAGACTGAAGAATTAACTCAAGAGTTTTACGCTATATCTCAAAAAATGTATGAACAAGCTCAAGGAACAGAGGGAGCAGAGCAAGCTTCAGACGACGATGATGTTGTAGATGCAGACTTTGAAGTTGTAGATGACGAAGAATAATTGAAAATTTTTTAATCAAAGCTAAATCTTTTGATTTAGCTTTGATTTTTGATATAATAAAAAAGTATTAGCCAGTAAATGTAAGGTGGTGTAAAAGATTGAGGGATTACTATGAAATATTAGGTGTTGAAGAAAATGCCAGTCAAGGAGAGATAAAGTCAGCATATAGACAATTAGCAAAGAAATACCATCCAGACCTAAACCAAGGTGATGAAGAAGCCCAGGAAAAGTTTAAAGAAATAAATGAGGCCTATGAAGTACTAGGAGATGAAGAAAAAAGAAGAATGTACGATATGTATGGGGCAGATGGAGTTAATGGCCAAGGTTTTGGTGGTTTTGAAGATATATTTAGCGGTTTTGGAGACTTTTTTGGAGACTTCTTTGGAGGAGGTCAGTCTTCAACTAGAAGAAGATATGATGGGCCTATACCAGGTTCAGACATAGAACATAGACTAGACTTAGAGTTTATGGAGGCTATTTTTGGTACAGAAAAAGAAGTAACTATAAGAAGAATAGAAAACTGTAAGACATGTGATGCTAGTGGGGCTAAGCCAGGTACTAGCAAGGAGACTTGTCCAGTATGCCATGGTAGTGGAGAGCAAAGAATAAGTGATCAAGGCCTTTTTGGACAGGTTATAAGGGTTACAACTTGTA
>JASKZW010000007.1 GCA_030147425.1 Tissierellales bacterium | reverse complement strand
AATATAAAAGAAGAGAAAAAGTCAGATAAATCAATAATAGTAGTTGAAAAAGATAAGAAAACAAAGTTTAACATTTTAAAGTTAAACAATCCCAAAAGATTAGTAGTAGACCTTATGGATAGTTCCTTTAATTTAAAAAATAATAATTTTTCTTATAATAAGTCTGGAATAAAATCTATAAGAACCTCACAGTTTACAGCTAAAAATCTTTATGGTAAAAATGATAGGGTAGTTAGGCTAGTATTTGATTTAGAAGATAAGGTTAAACATGATGATATAATTCTAAAGGACCAAGGAAATAGATTGGAAATTGAGTCAAAATATAAAGAAGCAGTTGAAAAGCCTAAACCAGTAATCGATATTAAAGATATTATTAGCTATAAGTTAGATGGAGATGAGTCTAAATTAAAGATAAATCTTGAGAAAAATACTAATTATGACTTATCTATAAAAAATAGCATAATAACTATACCAGTTCCTAAATCTAATATAAAATACTCTCAAGGAACTTATAATATTAATGATGGCATAGTTGATAAGATTGAATTAGAAGAAGGAAAGAATAATGTAGATATAAAGATATATTTAAATACTAAAGTATATGTAATAGATTTAACTAAGGGTAGTAATAGCAAGTTTATAAACTTAAATATTGCAAGGCAGGTAAGTAAGCCAGACAAACCTATTGAAAAACCTACTGAGAAACCTGGAAATAAACAAATTACTATAGCCATAGACCCAGGACATGGAGGTAAGGATCCAGGAGCTGTAAGGGCAGGAGTAAATGAAAAGGACATTATTCTACCAGTATCCTTAAAGGTTCAAAAACTTTTATTAGATCAAGGTTATAATGTTGTGATGACCAGGGAAACAGACAAATATTTATCTTTAGCTGAAAGGGCAAATATAGCTAATAATGCTAAGGCAGATTTATTTTTAAGTATTCATGCAAATTCAGTAAGTAACGCACCATCAGCTAATGGAATTGAGACCCTATACAATACTAGTTTAGACAAGGAATTAGCCAGATGTATTCAGGAAGAAGTTATAAAAGCAACTGGAGCAACTGATAGGAAAATAAAACATAGACCTAATTTAGCAGTTTTAAGAAGAACAAAAATGCCAGCTAGTTTAATAGAACTTGGATTTATTTCCAATGAAAGAGAAAGAAATCTGATGATTAACAATGGTTACCAAAATATACTAGCAAAAGGCATAGTTAGAGGAATAGAAAAGTTTATAGAAAATAACTTTTAATTTAAAGACTTAGATACTTTTATCTAAGTCTTTATTTATATATTTATTTTTGATATGCTAGTAAATGAAGAAAAACTAGGAGTGATTTATTTGAGAAAAGATGGAAGAGGAGACAATGAATTAAGAGAACTTAAAATAGAGAGGGATTATCTAATTCATCCCCACGGTTCAGTTTTAATAGAATTGGGCAATACTAAGATTATATGTACAGCTATGATTGAAGATAGGGTACCTTTCTTTTTAAAGGGACAGAATAAGGGTTGGTTAACTGCTGAATATTCTATGTTGCCAGGCTCAACAAAAACCAGAAAAGTAAGGGATATATCTAGGGGAAAGTTAGATGGAAGAAGCCAGGAAATTCAGAGGTTGATAGGTAGATCCCTAAGGACTGTTATAGACTTGAATAAAATAGGAGAAAGGACTATATGGGTAGATTGTGATGTAATCCAAGCAGATGGTGGTACTAGAACTGCAGCTATTAGTGGAGCTTATCTTGCAGTAGTAGATGCTATAAACACTTTAGACTTAAAAAAGAATCCAATTAAAGATTATCTTGCAGCAGTTTCAGTAGGGATTATAGAGAATAGGCAAGTTTTAGATATGTGCTATGAGGAAGACTATAGGGCCAGTGTTGATATGAATATAGTTATGACTGGTGAGGGTAAACTTATAGAAATACAAGGGACAGGTGAGGAAGAAAGCTTTTCTCTTGAAGAACTAAATTCTATGTTATCTTTGGCTAGCAAGGGTATAGAAGAAATAGTAGATTATCAAAAAAAATTACTTGAGGAGATTTAAGATGAAATATAGATTACTTTTATCTACAGACAATAAAAACAAAATTAAGGAATTAGATGAGATATTAAAAGATGTTCCTGTTAATACCCTTTCTAAGTCGGATTTAGGCTTAGAAAACATCCGAATAGAAGAGGATGGGAAAAGTTTGGAAGAAAATGCGTTAAAAAAGGCAAAAGCCTTATATAAGCAAATAAAGGATAAGGAAGGACTTATGGTTCTAGCAGACGATACAGGTTTATTTGTAAAGGCTCTTAATGGTGAGCCAGGTATTTATTCTGCTAGATATTCAGAGGAGGGCACTGCGGAAGCTAATAACAAGAAGTTGTTAAGTAAGTTAGGAACCAATAAGAATAGGGAAGCCTATTTTGAAACAGTAATTGCTTTAATACTGGATGATGGAGAAGAAATAGTATTTAATGGTATTTGCAAGGGGAAAATAGGAGAGAAAGAGCTAGGGGAAAATGGATTTGGCTATGATCCAATATTTATAGTAGATGATTATGGAAAAACTTTTGCAGAGCTGTCAGACAGGGAAAAAAACCAAATAAGCCATAGGGGAAAGGCCTTAGAAAATTTAAAGACCTATTTAGAATCAAGATTAAAGGAGTAGATTTATGAAAATTCTAGTTCTTAGTGATAGTCATGGTCATTGTGAAGAGTTTTTAAATTATTTTAATAAAATGGAAGAAAAAGTAGAGCTAATTTTATTTTTAGGAGATTATATAGAGGATGCAGCCTATATAGAGAAGGAAACTGGATTGGAAGTTATAAGGGTACAGGGGAATAATGATTTTTTAGATAAAAAATATAAAAAAGAGTTGATTTTTAATATTAATAATGTTAAAATACTAATGTCGCATGGGCATCTATATAATATAAATTTTGGAATAGATAGATTATATTATAGGGCTCTTGAGGCAGAAGTAGATTTAGTATTATTTGGTCATACACATGTTCCATATGATAAAATTATAGATGATATTTTATTTTTAAATCCAGGTAGTATATCTAGACCTAGGACCCTGGATAGAAAAAAGACCTTTATAATTTTAGAATTAGGAGATAAAATAAATTATAAATTTATTAAAATAAATTAATAAAAAGTGTTGACAAAAATAATAAAACCTGTTATACTTATAAAGTGTTGAGGTTAATAATAAAAACTTGGTGGATATGGTCGAGTTGGTTAAGACGTCAGATTGTGGCTCTGAAGGTCGTGGGTTCGAATCCCATTATCCACCCCATAAGACCCATTAGCTCAGTTGGTAGAGCACCTGACTTTTAATCAGGGCGTCCGGCGTTCGAGTCGCCGA
>JASKZW010000144.1 GCA_030147425.1 Tissierellales bacterium | reverse complement strand
CCTATCTTGTCTTCCTCATTATAAACAGGTATAGCAGCTAAAATTTTAGTCATTCTTATTCTCCTCTACTTCAAATTCATTCTTTACTGGACTTAGTTTTGGAACTAAAGCTTCTGATGTAGTTTTAACTCCATAGTTTCCAGGATAGCCATTTAAGGCAAAAACTAAAGATACCTTCCCTTCTGTAGTGTCAATATTATCTACAGTACTAATCTTATAGTTTTTATAACTTTCCATATAGGAATTATTAACTCCTAGTTTCTCAATACCTACTATGTCAATTTCATTTACTTTCATAACGTCTATTATAGTCTTATCTATAATAGCTATATTATCTTGACTATCTTTTAAACTTCCGCCAGCTAGTATAACTGCATCTATCTCACTTAAGAGACTTCCCCTATAATCTACTATACCCTCTTTTTTTAATAAATCTAAAAAGTCCTGATCCTGATTTAAGCTAGCATGAGATATTTTATTTATTAAATCCTTTCTTATCTCTTCATTAGCTTCTAAGGAGTTATTTTCATAAAATTCTTTTAAAAATTCTTCATCTAAAGCCTTTGCCTTTATTGTAATAAAACCAGCTAAATTCCCGCCTGACTGGCTTATGGTCTGGGCTAAACTAGAATACATATAGTCATCATTAGTTTCAAATACAAGTATATTTCTATCCGAAAGCTTATTATCTATTAAAGACTCATAAGTATTTTCTATATAAGTCTTATTGTTACTATTTATATTTTCTAATTCATTTATTTCAGATTTTAAGTCATCATTCTCTGCTTTTAAAAAATCAAATCTTTCCTCTAGCTTAGATGCTATATCTTCCCTCTGGTCTAAAACAAAACTTTGAGCATCTAAGGTAAATCCTATATATATTCCTATTCCTAGTGCTGCAAATATAGCAACAATAGATATTACATAAAACTTCATATTTAAATTCATATATATCTCTCCTTTACAAACCTAACATCATTTTAAATCTAATTCTAAATAAGATAACAAGCTGCCTCATAAGTGGATGCATACTGGTTATTACTACAATTGGTATTAGAGCAGCTATGGCTATTCCTACTACATATTTTAGCTTAAAGGTACTTTGGTAAAGCTTATTTACTCCTTTAGCATCAACTAGTCTTGAACCTACCTTCAACCTAACTAAAAAAGTACTTGCCATTCCTGGCCTACCCTTTTCTAAAAAGTCTATCATATTAGTATGGGCACCTACTGCTACTATTAGATCTGCATTATTTTCATAAGCTAGTAAAAGGGCAATATCCTCACTCGTTCCAGGTGCTGGAAAAGTTACAGCCTCTAAGCCTAAATCCTTTACCCTCTCTAGGCCTGGGGCCTTCCCTGATGGATAAGCATGAACTACTATTTCCTCTGCCTTTCTTAAGCAGTTGTCTGAAATACTATCCATATCCCCTACAACTATATCTGGAGTATATCCATTTTCTAGTAAGGCATCTGCCCCTCCATCTACTCCAATAAGTACTGGCTTCATTTCATCTATATAAGAGCTTATAGCATCCAAATCTGCCTTATAATCCTTTCCCCTAACTACAACTAAAACATGTTTATTATCTAGGTCAGTTTCTATTTCAGGTATTTTTACTTGCCCTGTAACTAGACCCTTTTCTTTTTTTGCATATTCTAGGGTATTTTCAATAAATCCTTCCAACTCATTTTCAATATTAGCATAGCCCTTGTCTAATAAGTCTTTTATTAAATCATTATCTAAGTAATTTGAGGCTATTCTTTCCTCCTTATACTCTAAGTAATCTTTATAGATTGAAATCCTATCTCCCTCTTCTATTAGATCAAAAAAACCTTCTTCCTTAACTTCAAATATAGGTATATTGGCCTCACATAAAACCATAGGACCTTGATTAGGGTATCTTCCACTTATAGTTTTATCAACATTAATTACTGCAGCTATCTTTTTTTCTACTAAAGATCTTGCAGCTACCTCATCTAAGTCCCTATGGCAAATTAAGGCTATATCACCAGCCTCTAATCTTGATGTTAAGTTTTTAGTTTGCCTGTCTTTCTTAATAATTCCATTTATATACATGAAACTACCTCTTTTCTGTTTCTTCTAATTTTATATACAACTAGTTGTTTCTTAACATTTCTTCTGCATGCTTTATAGTTGTCTCTGTTATATTACTTCCACTTAAAAGTCTAGATAACTCATATACTCTTTCTTTATGGCTAAGTTTCTTTATCCTACTTTCTGTTTTACCATCATAACTGTCTTTCGAAATTAAATAATGACTATCCCCTAAAGCTGCTATTTGTGGTAGGTGGGATATAGTTATTACCTGCCTATTTTTTGAAATATTTAACAGTTTCCTTCCCATTAAGTCAGCAGTTATTCCACTTATACCAGAATCTATTTCGTCAAAAACTAGTGTGCTAACCCTATCAAATTCAGCAAATATATTTTTAAAGGCTAGCATAATTCTAGACATTTCACCACCTGAAATTATATCTTTCAATGGCTTTAAGCTTTGTCCAGGGTTGGTAGAAATTAAAAATCTTACCCTATCTATACCACTAGGGCTAAAATTTTCCCTAAC
>JASKZW010000136.1 GCA_030147425.1 Tissierellales bacterium | reverse complement strand
GCTAAACTAATCATCTCCATTTATCCTAGCCAACTCCTTTTTATATTCCCTATCTAACTTTTCTAATAAGTCCCTTATAGTTAGAATCTCCCTTATATAAGATATGGACAAACCTGCCATAAAGGCACCTTCCTCTAAATCCCCTTTTTCCACTGCCAGCCTAAGACTTCCTAGCATATACTTTTCCAAATCCACCTTAGAGGCTCCAGCCTTCTCCCTTTTCCTATAAAGTCTAGTTTTCTTATTTTTTATTAAATTTGTAGGATAGGCAGCTATATCTCCTATGGTTATAATGTCCTTACTTTCTTTTTTAAGTAAAAGCTCCTTATAGTTCTTGCTAATAGGACACTCTTCTGTCCCTAAAAATAAACTACCTATCTGGACACCACTAGCCCCTAAAACCTGGGCTGCTAAAATATGCTTCCCTGATCCAATGCCTCCTGCTGCTATAATAGGTAAGTCTATAGCCTCAGCAATTTCAGGAATCAAGGAAAAACTAGTCATATTACCTACATGGCCCCCAGCCTCCCGCCCTTCTACTATAAGTCCATCTATATCATAGCGGGCCAATCTTTTAGCTAGGGTTAAGGAAGGAACTATGGGAAAAACCTTTATTCCAGCTTTCTTTAGTCTATCCATATATTTACCTGGATTTCCTGCCCCTGTAGTTACCAGTTCAACCTTTTTTTCTATTACAAGATCTATTAAGCTATCTATTTTAGGATTAAGCATAATGAGATTTACAGCAAAGCTTTTGTCTGTATGCTCCCTACAAATATCAATCTCCCTCGCTAATTCCTCTGCATCCATAGCCCCAGATCCAATAACTCCTAAGGCCCCAGCCTCTGAAACCTGGCTGGCAAATAATCCATCTGATATATTTGCCATACCACCCTGTATTATTGGATATTTTATATTTAATAATTTATCTAATTTCATAAGTCACCTACCATTCTATTAATCCTATTGACCAAGCTAGGCCAGCTCCAAAGGATAAGAGTAAAATTTTATCCCCTCTTTTTAACTTTTCTTCCTTGTTTAACTCATCTAAGAGTATAGGAATACTTGCTGAAGATGTATTACCATAGCTTTCTAAATTGCTAGGAATTTTATCCTTACTTATTTTTAACTTTTTAGATATACTGGCTAAGATTCTTTTATTAGCCTGGTGACACACTAACCAGTCGATTTTTTCTGGAAGAAAGTCAATTCTTTCTAAAAAATCCTTAGCTTCTTCCACTAAAAAAGAACTGGCAAACCTGTATATTTGCCTGCCTTCCATTTGCAGGCCCTTGTCTTCATCATAGGAAAGATATTCTTTTTTCCCAAAACCTGAACTATGGAAAAAAGATTTTTTAGCTTTCTCATAGCCTAGTAGACTTAGCCCTACCCCATCTCCAAATAAAATAGCTGAGGACCTGTCCTTAAAGTTTAGCAGTCTAGACAAGTACTCTCCAGAGACTATAAGTCCATACTCTCCTTCAGATATAAACTTTTCTAGAATTTCCAAGGCAGCTACATAGCCACTACAGGCCATATTTATATCTAAGGCATAGGCCTGATCTAATCCTAAATACTGGCTAATTTGACTGGCTATATTTGCTACAGAGTAGGAAGTGCTACAACTAGTAAAAATTATATATTTAAGCCTATCCTTCTCATTCTTTTGCAAGTTTAATTTATCCAAGCCTAGCTTTATCAAGTCAAAAAGATTCTCTTCTGAAATAAATCTTCTCTCCCTTATTCCTGTCCTAGTCCTTATCCACTCATCTGAAGTATCTAGTATTTTTTCAAAATAAAAATTATCTACTTTTTTCTTAGGCAGGCTAGATGCTGTCTTAAGTATTTTTACTGTCAATTTCTCCACCACCAAACTTAGAAAATTTTTCTAATCTATCTCTTACTATAAAATCCTTGTCCTTTCCCTGGTAAGAGTCAAGTAATTCCCTGATTAAGTTTTCTATCTCCTTATAAATCTGACTAAAGTCCCTGTCTTCCTTGATTAGGTAATCTGCTAGTCCATGCTCATAAAGATCCTGGCTAGTAAGTTTCATATATTTACATACTTCCCTAGCCTTAGATCTATCCTTATAAAGAATAGAAGCAAAGCCTTCTGGTGAAAGTATAGAGTAAATACTATTTTCCATCATAATAATCTTGTTGGCCACAGAAAGAGCTAAGGCACCGCCACTTCCTCCTTCTCCTGTTATAACTGAAATTATAGGACTTTCTAAATAGGCCATCTCCATTATATTTTCAGATATAGCCCAGGCCTGGCCTCTTTTTTCTGCTCCTATTCCTGGATATGCACCAGGTGTATCCACAAAAGTAATAACTGGCCTATTAAACTTCTCTGCCTGCTTCATTATTCTCAGGGCCTTCCTATATCCCTCTGGCTTAGGCATGGCAAAGTTATGCTTAAGATTTTCCTCTAAATTTTTCCCCTTATGACTGGCCAAAAAACTAACTGGTCTTTCTCCCAAATAACCAATACCCGCTATAATACTTTGATCTTCTCCATAGCCCCTGTCCCCAGCAAAATAAACTGGCTCCCTAATAATGTTTTCTATAAAGTCTAAGGCCTTAGGCCTAGTTTCCTCCCTAGCATTTAAAACTCTTTTATATGCATCTACTTCCCTAAGCATATCTAACCTCCCTTGTGTAAGCTTAAAATCTTGTAAAGATAATCTTTTAATTCTCTTCTATCTACTAGACTGTCTAGAAAACCATGTTCCAAGAGAAAGTCTGAACTTTGAAAGCCCTCTGGCAGATCCTGATTTATAGTTTGCTTAATAACCCTAGGTCCAGCAAAGCCTATAAGACTATTGGGCTCAGCTATAGTTATATCTCCCAAGCTAGCAAAACTAGCCAGAACTCCACCTGTACTAGGATTAGTTAGACAGGATATATATAAATTACCTGAGTCTAAAAAGGACTTGGCCTGGATATTAGTTCTAGCCATTTGCATAAGGGAATATATTCCCTCCTGCATCCTAGCTCCTCCACTAGCTACAAAGGCTAACAAGGGTAAGCTTTTTTCTTCTGCTAATTTAAAGGCCCTTACTATCTGGTCCCCTAGATAAACTCCCATACTTGCCATCATAAAATCCTTATTCATAACTATAGAAATAAGTTTTATCCCGCCTATTTCTCCTTCTAAAATAATAATCCCTTCTTCCTGGCCTGATTTCTTTTTGTGCTCCTTTAACTTTTTTTCATAGTCAGGAAATTCAATAGGATTCCTGTATGTTATTGGCTCATTAAGTATTTTATAGCTATCAAATACCATCCTTATTCTTTCCCCTGCTGGCATATCAAAGTGATAGGAGCAGGCAGGACAAATATAAAAGTTTTCCCTAATTGATTCTCTTAAGGGATAGGATTTACAGCCTGGACAGGCTATAAATAAATCATCTGGTAAATCCTTTTTTCCTAAAGTTTTTTTCCTTAAGTTTTTAATAGTTTTAATTAGTGAAAAATCTTTTTTAAGCATTTTTCCTATACCAACTTTCTATATCTGAGTAAAAATCTTCTAACTTATCCTTGAATCTTTCTTCCAAAAAGTTAATATTATAGTCTCCCTTTAAAAACTCCCTGTCATGGAGTATGCCATAGTGAAGATCTATATTTGTAGAAACTCCCTTAATATCTAACTCCTCCAAGCCTGCCCTCATCTTTTTTATAGCCCTAAGCCTATCTGAATCCTTTACTATTAGCTTGCCTATCATCGAGTCAAAGTAAGGGTTAAGCCTAGTATCCTTATAAATATAACTATCAAATCTAGTATTAAAACCATTAGGAATATTGCCTATCCTAACTTCTCCGCTTGAAGGCATAAAATTATTAGCTATATCTTCTGCATTTATCCTACACTGAATACTATGGCCAACTAGCCTAATGTCTTCCTGCTTAAATGATAGTGGGAGACCCTTGGCTAGTCTTATTTGTTCTTTTACAATGTCTACACCTGTAATCATTTCACTAACTGTATGTTCTACTTGTAATCTAGTATTTACCTCCATAAAATAAAAGTTTTTATCCCTATCTAAAAGAAACTCTATAGTGCCTAGGTTTCTGTAATTTAAAATCTTTCCTATCTTAATAGCCTGTCTTTCTATCTTCTCCCTTAGTTCCTGGGATAAACTAGGTGAAGGTGCCTCTTCTAAAAGTTTCTGATTTTTTCTTTGGATAGAACACTCCCTATCACCTAGACTCACAATATTTCCAAAGCTATCTCCCATAATTTGAAACTCTATATGCTTGGCTCCTTCTATATACTTTTCCAGGTAAATTTCATCACTTCCAAAACAAAGCCTAGCTTCCTTTTCTGCCTGCCTAAAATCTTCTTCCAGGTTTTCTTCCCTTCTTACTATCCTCATCCCCCTGCCTCCGCCACCAATACTAGGCTTTAGAATCAGTGGATAGCCTATTTTTTCAGCTATCTTTTTTAGCTCTTTAAAGGAGCCTATCCTTCCTTCATAACCTGGAACTAAGGGAATCTGGTTTTCGAGCATTATCTTCCTGGCCCTAGCCTTGTTTCCTAGTTCTAAAATATTTTCTACAGAAGGTCCTATAAAGTCTAAGCCACAGGCCTGACAAGCCCTTATGAATTCAGCATTTTCAGATAAAAAACCATAGCCTGGGTGGATAGCATCACAATTTTTAAGAACTGCTACATTTATTATCTTGGCTATATTTAAGTAGTTGTTTTTACCTCCACCCTCACCTATGCAAACTGACAAGTCTGCCAAGCCTACATGTAGGCTGTCCCTATCTTCTAGACTATATATACTTACTGTCTCTATACCTAACTCCTTACAAGCTCGAATTACCCTAACTGCCACTTCTCCCCTATTTGCCACTAAGATTCTTCTATACATTTTCATCAATCTCCATTAAAACATCCTTATACTCAACAGTTTCTTCATTCTTAAAGTTAATTTTTTTAATTACTCCACTAACTGGACTCTTTATTTCATTTATCATTTTCATAGCCTCAACTATACATAGAACCTGGCCCTTTTCTACCCTATCTCCCTCTTTCACATAAGGCTCTGCCTCAGGATTGGCTGCCTCATAGTAAACTCCTACTAAAGGAGACTCTAGTTGAAATAAGTCCCTATTTTCTACTGGCTCCTCCTTTTTTTCTTCCTTTACAAGCTCTTGACTAAAGGAAGGCTCTATAGGGCCAGACTCTAGCCAGCTAGTTGATCTTTCTAACTCTATTTCAAAATCCTTGTCCCTAAGCCTTAACTTACTAAGCTTATTTTCATTAAAGACTTTTAAAGTATTCCTTAAAGATCTTTCCATCTTAACTCATTCTTTCTATATAAGTTACTATAGATTCTACAGTTTGAAGTTTTTCCAAGTCCTCATCAGGCACCTCTATTCCAAACTCTTCCTCCATCTCCATAGATAGCTCTACAATATCTAAGGAGTCTGCCTCTAAGTCCTCTATTAAATGACTATCTAAGCTTATATCTTCCTCATCACATGCTAGATTTTCTATCAAAATCTCCTTAACCTTTTCATAAATCATTTTTCACCACTCCTTTTATTTAAAGTTTTTTATATAAAATTCTTTAAGTATTAGTATATAGCTTTAAGCTTTTTTGTCAAGTAGTTAAATATTTTTAAGTATTGTTGACATTAAATTTTAAAACTATATAATAAGTAGTTAGATTTCTAACTAGTTTCAAGGGAGGGATTTTTTATATGGGAGAGTGTAGCGATAGTATTAGAGTTAATCTAGCAAAATTTATAGCTCTTTTACACAAGGAGTTTAAGCCTAGTTTTGAAAAATCTAAAAAAATCAGCCCTAGTCTGACAAAAAACCAGGTCAGAACTATTATGCTTCTAGGTTGTGAGGAAAGGCTCTATCCATCTAAATTAGGTAAGTATCTTAGTATGGAAAAAGGAAGCATAACCAGCCTTATTGATTCCCTGGAGGACCTAGGACTTATATATAAAGAGGCTGATGAGAATGATAGGAGGCGTTTCTGGATTCTTTTAACAGATGAAGGAAAGGACTTTTATGAAAAACAAAGGAATATTACTAATTCTGAAATAGAAAGAATTTTTGAAAATAGTACAGATGAGGAAATAAATCAATTTAATAAGGACCTATTAAATTTAATAAAAATTTTAGAAAGGAATGATTAAATGGAAAAAAACAACTCAAAATTTTTAAAAGAAGAAGATATTACCAAACTTTTAATCAAGTTTTCTATTCCAGCAATTGTAGGTATGTTAGTTAATGCCTTGTACAATATAGTTGATAGAATTTTCGTTGGTAAGTATGTAGGTAATCTAGGGATAGGGGCAATTTATGTTAGTTCCTCTGTATCCCTTATTTTAATGGCCTTTGGTATGTTGGTAGGTATAGGCGGAAACTCTCTATCCTCTATTCGGCTAGGTCAGGACAGGAAGGAAGATTCGGAAAAAATACTAGGTAATGCTTTTACCCTGTTATTTTTTATCTCCCTAGCCCTAACTGTAATAGGATTTTTTGTTTTGGAACCTTTATTAAAGGTTTTTGGAGCTACAGATAAGATCCTACCTTATGCTATGGACTATACTAGGATTATCCTTCTAGGAGCACCTTTGCAGGCTGTAGGTTTTGGTTTAAACCACTTTATTAGAGGGGAAGGAAATCCTCAAACTGCTATGAAAACTATGCTTATAGGTGCCTTTATAAATATAGTCCTAGACTTTGTCTTTATAAGGTACTTTAATATGGGAATTAAAGGAGCTGCCCTGGCTACTATAATAGCCCAAGGAGTTTCTGCAATCTGGGTTAGTTACTATTTTATAAAAGGAGACAGCCTATTAAAACTTCGCTGGGAAAACTTAAAGGTAAAATGGAATATTATGATAGAAATATTCTCCCTAGGTTTTGACCAATTTAGTATGCAACTAGCTGCTAGCTTGGTAAATCTTGTTTTCAACAATAGTCTGGCAACTTACGGTGGCGATATTGCCGTATCTAGTATGGGAATAATCCATGGTATTACTATGTTTACCCTAATGCCAATCTTTGGTGTTAACCAAGGTTCCCAGCCTATTATAGGATTTAACTATGGAGCAGAAGAATATGACAGGGTAATAGAAGCCCTTAAAAAGGCTATTATTGCAGCTGTTTCTATAGCAA
>JASKZW010000156.1 GCA_030147425.1 Tissierellales bacterium | reverse complement strand
CAGTTACTTCGTTCGATTTAACCGCAGGGTTATCATCTACTTGAACAGTTGCTTCGTTTGGTACTTGACTGTTGTCATAGACATCGAGGTTTGCTCCTGCTTTTACTTTTGCTTTAATCACTAATGTGATTACTTCACCGTCTAAACGTTTCGCTTCACCTTCAAGTGTTTTAGCTGTTACTACGTTATCTTCAACAGTTACTGTTGATTTAACAACTTCTTTACCGTGTTTGATTACTGGTTCTTCAACTACTTCAAGTTCTTTCTTTAATTCGTCTTTGAAGATTACTTCTTTTGAATTTGAAGGAACTTTATAGTCGATTTCGTAAACAAACTCTTCTTTCTCGTCACCGAGAACTTCTGAATCTTTTCCGTTTACTTTTTTCACTGGTGTGTTTGTTGTAACTGTAACTTCGTTTGTTTCTAATTTAATTGGTGTATCAACTTTTTTACCGTCTTTTTCTTCTGTCTTAACTAATTCAACAGTAGCTTTGTTTGGTACAAAGTTATTTTCGTAGACAGTAATATCTGCACCTTTTTTGATTTTTGCATGAACGTGTAACGTAATTGTCGAGCCATTGATTTTCGCATACTCTTCTTTTTGTGGCTTAACGATAACTTTATTGCCATTCACTTCAATGTCAGATGCAATTGTGTTATTTCCTTCTTTGAGTACCACTTTCTGTTCTTCAGTATCTTGTACTACTTCAAGCTCTTTTACAAGCTCGTCTGTAATAACGATATTTGAAACACCTGTTGGTACATCAAAGTCGATAGTGTACTCGAATACTTCATCTTCTGATGCTACTACATAGTGTTCAACGCCGTTTACTGCCTTTGTTGGTGCGTTAACATGTACTTTTGTATCGTTTGTTTCACCATCAGGTTGTCCGTTAGTGTAGATATACGCTTTGTTCGGAATACCATTCTTGTATGGTGATAAATCTGCACCTTCTTTAACTTTCGCTGGAATTGTTAATACAATTTCTTTTCCTTTGTGCTTTTCTAAGAACTCTTTACTTGCAGAAAACTTAACTGTGTTTCCTTCAATAGAAACATCATTGTCTTTTGAAGTGTGTCCTTTTACTTTGATAGAAGGTGTTCCTGAAAGTTCAAGCACTGGCTCTAATTTATCTTCGATAATAAAGCCGCTTACTTTTACAACTTTTCCGCTGTCATCTACGTGTGTAGTAGGGATGTCTGTTGTGATTGTGTAAACAAATGAAGAACCGTCCTCACTTGAATTCACTTCATGTTCAACATCATTTTCTACTAATTTTTCAAGTTTACGTGGCTCTACTGTAACTTTGTTAGATGAGTTTTCTTCTCCATCGTCATAAGATACTTTAGCGATATTCGGAATTTTTCCGTTCTTGTGTGCATCCTTGACATCTTTGAATGAAATGTCATTCTTCACTTTCGCATGGAATGAGAAAATAAGTGTTTTTCCTTGTAATTTAGCTGCATCAGGAATAATGATTTGTACATCATTTCCTTTCGTTTGGTCAACAAACTCTACTTTGTTTCCTTCAGCTGTCACAAGTTTCATGTCACCTTTATTCCCTGCGAGTTCAAGAACTCCTTCAAGACTATCAGTGATAGTAATCTTGTTTTTCACTCCTGATGGTACTACTGTTTCAATTTCATATACAAACGGGTCATGTAAAGTTGAGAGTTTTTCAGCAATCTTTCCATTTACCGTTTTCTTAACAACGTCTGCTGGACGAACAGTAACTTTATTAGAAGTTGTAATCTGTTCTTTTCCTTTGATTTTTGTTTTTAAGACCGATTCGTTTGGAATCAAGTTGTCTTTGTAAACACTAATATCTGAACTTGGTAAAAGTCCTGCTTCGATAATGAGTGTTACTTCTTTACCGTTGTATTTTTCTAATTGTTTTTTATCTAATTTTGCAGTTACTTCACGTGGGTTATCTTTAGTAATAACCGCAGCTCCTTTAATCACACTTCCTTCATGGTCGTGTAATTCAGCTTTTTTCGCTTCAAGCACTGGCTCTAATAAGTCGTAGAGTTCGAAACTTTCAGCTTTGTTAGGAACTTTTGTTGTGATTTCGTAAGTGAATGTGTCTTCTTTATTCGCTAAGTCAAAGTGTTTCTTACCTTCAACTGTTTTCTTGACACCAGTTTCTCCTACTTTAACTTCGTTTGTTTCAACCTCACGGTTATCATCAATCTGAACTTTTGCTTTGTTGCCAATTAATTCTTTTGGATAATCTGTTAAATCAGCAGTTTCTTTGATTTTAGCGTTGATGTGAACAACCATTGTTGCCCCTTCGAGTTGCTCGATTTCACTCTCGTTCAACTTATCTCGTTCAAGAACTACTGTTACAGTGTTTGTTTCTTCATCAAGCACTGGTTTGATTGATTCTAATTCTTGTGTACGACCTTCAACACCTGTTGGAACTTCGAAAATAACTTTAGAGTTTTCGATATTCACCGCAAGAGCATCGTCGATTTTATCTTTTACAACAATGCGGTTAGCATTCTGTAAAATCGGTGTGCGAATTGTATAGTTGAAGTCGTCTTCACGGTTTACAACTTCGTGTAAGTCTGTACCTTCAACTTTCTTTTCTACTTCTAAAACTGATACATGTACCGTATTAGATGTTGATTTGAATTTCTTATCTTCTTTTTCTTTGTCAGAGATTTTCTTATCTTCGTACACATTTTTATCAATTGCGAAGTAGTTATTTGGAATCTCATTATTATTCTTTTCAATAGTACGGTCGATGTCTTTCTTTGTAAGTTGTGCATCAAATGTTGTTTCAATGATGTAACCTACTGAACCTGCTGGAATAGTAACTACTCCTTCAAGTCCTTTTTTATCTTCTAAGAACTTAAAGTCATTTGAAATATCTTTAGGTTCTCCCTTTACAGGTTTTTTATCCTCTAAAGTGATTGGTGTTAATGTTGCTTTGATTTCTTTAACACCTTCAACACCTTCTGTGAACTCGTCTTTAATAAGGAGTTCTTTTGCTTTTGGTAAAGGTTTCTCGAACATGTCTTTGTTTTTAGTTACTAAATCGTAAGTGAATACTTCTTCTTTATTCACAAGATAAGCATGTTCTTTTTTATTTACTGTTTTTAATGTTTCGATATTAGCAATCGGTTCAGGGTCTTCCACGACAATATTTACTTCATTAGATTCTTTTTTCTCTTTATCGTTTTCGATTGTAGCGATGTTAGGAATAGTCACTACTCCGCCACCTGGGAGAATTACCCCTTCTTTTACTTTTACTTCAAACTCAAAGAAAAGAGATTGTCCGTAGAAGTGGTCTTTAAAATCACTTGTGTTAACGAGTAATTTTTTATCTGCTTGTGCTGTTACTGTATTATCTCCGAAATGAATATCAAAGTGGTCTGTTAATTCAATACGTTTTCCTGCAGCATCTTTCATTGCAGTGTAAACTTTTAATTCTTTGTTTGCGAACTCTAAACGGTCATCAAGTGTATCTTCAAAGATAAACTTGCTGTACTTTGTTTTAGGTCCTTCGTTCGGAATGTCTGCACGAACACTGTATTTTACAACTTCATCTGTCTTCTCTAATCGTTTTCTGTCTTCTCTTTTTTCTTGGTTTAATTCTTCATCAAACCAAACGATTTTTTTGACAGGGTTGTCTAATTTTGTTTTAACTGGTTTTTCTGCAATAAATTCAAAGTATGCAGGTCCTTGGTTAATATCCGCATATGCTGGATGCCAATCTTCTGTGAAACCTTTTTGATAATAAGTGAACTTTACTTCAGATGTTGGTCCATACGTGAATGTGACCATTGCTTTTTCATCATCAGGTTCTGTTGCGTTATCACCTGTCGCAAATACAACACCATCACCTAACTCTTGATACATAATATCTGTTTTTGAGTGTAAGAAGAAATCTTCGAATTTTGTAGGGTCTTCATAAATCTTTAAACCTTGCATACTATCTAAGTCTGCGAAAGTGAATACCCCTTGAACATCAATCGGTTCTTCTGTCCCTGCTTTTAAGAATTGATACGTAATATGTGCATCAATTCCACCAATGTTGATTCCCATTTGTTTCTTATGGAAATACACCATTGGCTCATAACGCTGGTCACTATAACCATTCACGTAGAACGCTTCATTTACTTTTGGGTTATTTTCTTGTCCAGGAACACCTTTAATTATCATTCCTGTTGATGCCTTTAAGTCACCGCCTGGTAATTTCGTCCATGTGATTGTTTCTTCGCCTGATTTCGTAACGATTTTCCCGTTTTCAAGTTTAGCCCCATTATCTTGTAACGCTTTTAAGTGTTCAGGTTTGAGCGTTCCTCCAAAGATAGGGTTTGGATGGTACGGTTTGTAGTTTTCACCTTTCTTATAAGGAGTTTCTTCCCAACCATCAATTGTTACTTTTACGTCGATCGGTTGTCCTTCATACGTCCCTACGTTTGTGTACTTTGCCCATACTCCTCCAGGGTTATTTTTCTTTAAAGGATAAGCATAAACAACGTTGTCTTCGTAGTTACTTAAACCTTCTCTTGCGTAATGAGGGTTGTATTTATACTTCATTAAGCCGATTCCGCCCGTAGTTACTTGCGTTTCTTTCGTCATACGAGCAAGGAATTTGTACCCCTTGTCAATTGTAGCGTCATTATCTTTGTCAATCATGGTTGCCTTGTCCCATCCGCTTGCATCCGCTAGTTCTTGAAAGTCTGGAAAAAACTCATCAGCTGGTGAGTTTTCAGGTTTTGCAGCTTTTACTGTTAACACTTGGAACAGTGGTGCAATGAATGATGTCACGAACAATAACATTGCCATAGACAACGTTACTGCAAATCGGACAGGAGCTGATTTGAAATTATGCGCCATATTTAATTACCTCCTATGTGTGCCATATCTAGCACGTATTTTCTTTTGAATGTACAAGTTGTTCTCTGTATAGCAAAGGGATAGCCCTCTGTCTATACATAACGAGAAAGAACATCTACTTCTCCCTCTCTATATCTATTATAGGCAACTTTTTTGAAGTTATTCATTA
>JASKZW010000080.1 GCA_030147425.1 Tissierellales bacterium | reverse complement strand
ATGAGTGAGTATATGGAAAAGCACTCTGTGTCTAAACTAATAGGATCACCTCCAGGATATGTAGGCTATGATGAGGGAGGCCAACTAACAGAGGCTGTAAGGAGAAAGCCTTACTCAGTAGTTCTTTTTGATGAGATTGAAAAGGCCCATCCAGATGTATTTAATATGCTTTTACAAATACTAGATGATGGAAGGCTAACTGATTCAACAGGTAGGACTGTAGATTTTAAAAATACAATTATAATAATGACATCAAATGTAGGAGCTACATCTATTAAAAAGCAAAATGTTTTAGGTTTTTCACCTTTAGGTCAGGAAGAAAAAGATGAATATGAAAAGATGAGGGAAATTATATCAAAGGAATTAAAGCAAAGTTTCAGGCCTGAGTTTTTAAATAGAATAGATGATATAATTATCTTCCATTCCTTAAGGGAGGAAGATGTAGAGAGAATTGTGAGGATTATGATTTCTGACTTATCATCTAGGTTGTCTAGACTAGGCATAGATATAGAAGTAACAGATAAGACTGTTAAGCATATTAGTAAGGCAGGATTTGATCCAGTTTATGGGGCAAGGCCATTAGAGAGAACAATAACTAAGGAGATTGAGGATCAACTAGCAGAAGCTATTTTAAGTGGAGTTGTGTCCAAGGATAAAAAAATTCAAATAGATTATGATGGAGAAAAACTAGTATTTAAATAGGAGTTATGGTTTTACCATAACTCCTTTTATAGGAGGTAAATATGAAGAAAAAAAAGACAATATTCAAATGTACTAATTGTGGCTATGAGTCTATAGGTTGGATGGGTAGGTGTAGTGAGTGTAAGAGTTGGAATAGTTTGGAAGAGGTTGTAAAAACCAGAGAGGGTTCTAGTGGGGCAAAGTCAATGGCAAGTCTCAAGAAGGCCGAGCCAGTAAAGTTGAAAAATATAGAGTCTAGTGGAGAGGCTAGGATAGTAACAGGAGTAGATGAGTTTAACCGGGTGGTAGGTGGAGGTTTAGTTAAGGACTCGGTTACAGTTCTAACTGCCAGACCTGGTGCAGGAAAGTCTACCCTTCTTTTAGAAATGGCTAATGATATAAGTAAATTAGGATACAAGGTACTTTATGCCTCAGGAGAAGAAAGTGAGACTCAGATAAGTAATAGGGCGGATAGGATTTTTAAAGAAAGACCACAAAATGTTTGGGTCTTGGCAGATACTTCTATGAATAATTTAGTTAAGTCTGTAGAAGAGATTGATCCAGATCTAGTTATAGTAGATAGTATTCAAACCTTTACCATAGATGAAGTCCAATCTAAGGCTGGTTCACCAGTTCAAACTGTAGAATGTACTAATATTTTGGTAGACATGGCTAAGAATCCATCTAGGCAAAGGGCAGTTATTATGATTGGACATATGACTAAGGCTAATGAGATGGCTGGTCTAAGAACCTTGGAACACTTGGTAGATACAGTTCTTTACTTGGAAGGGGAAAGTGGAGAAGAGTTAAGGATGCTTATGGCAACTAAGAATAGATTTGGTAGAACTGGTGAAATTGGATTATTTTCCATGGAGGAAGAAGGAATGGTAGCTATAGATAATCCATCAGAATATTTTATAACTGAAAGGGAGAAAGGTAAGATATATCCAGGCAGTGCCTTATCTATAACTAGGGAAGGTTCAAGATTGATTTTAGTTGAGATAGAAAGTTTAGTATCCCAATCCTTTACACCTTATCCATCAAGAATAGGAGATTGTTTAAGAAAGGATCAGTTAAATACCCTTATATCTATTCTAGAAGAAAGGGCAGGTATGAATCTTTACGATAAGAATGTGGTTATAAAGACTACGGGAGGTTTAAAAATTAGTGAGCAGTCAGTAAACTTAGCTATAATAATGAGCATAGTGTCTTCTAGATTAAATATAGGTATACCTAATGATGTAGCCTTTATAGCTGAGGTAGGTTTGACTGGTGAGTTAAAGAAGGTACCAGTTTTAGAGACTAGAATAAAAGAATTAGACAGGATGGGTTTTGCCCAGGTATATGTTCCAAGAAATAGTATAAAGAGGGATATGGACTTAGAAAATATAGAAGTAAAGGAGTTTAGTACTTTAAGTCAGGTTATAAATGATTTATTCTAAAAAAAATCTTTATATTCAATCTAGGTGTTGACATTGAATTTAATTCTATGATAACATAGTTACTTTACTTATTTATTTTATTCATGTATAATATTAGTTATAGTATGTTTATTGGAGGGTTGGTTATGTTTAATATAGGCGATAAGGTTGTTTATCCAATGCATGGTGCTGGAATAATTGAATCAATTGAAGAAAAAGAGATTTTGGATGAGAAAAGAAAGTATTATGTAATGAGGATGCCAATCGGAGATATGAAAGTTATGATTCCTGTAGACAACATATCTGATATTGGTATTAGGGAAGTAATAAGTAAAGATGACTTAGATGAAGTTTTAACTATCCTACATGGTGATAAGACAAAGATGCCTCAAAATTGGAACAGAAGATATAGAAAAAATATGGAAAGAATTAAGTCAGGGGATATTTTTGAGATTGCAGCAGTAGTTAGAAATTTAATGTTAAGGGATGATGAAAGAAGTTTATCAACAGGTGAAAGAAAGATGTTAGGTAATGCTAAGCAAATGTTAGTTAGTGAATTAGTTTTAGTAAGTGACAAGAGTAAGGAAGACATAGATGATTTAATAGATAAGGCTATTAAGTCATAGTTTTTTGATGTAATTTTAGGAGGTGAATACGTGATATTTAATATAATTAGATTAATATTCCTTGCAATAGGGCTTGCCTTAGGCTATGTATCAGTTGACTTTTTGCGAAAGGTAAATTTTCTTATGCTTAAGGATGGTGAACCTTTAAGTATATTTGTTTACATTTTTGTAAGCTTTTTATTCGGACTTATATTTTTCTTATTATCTCCAAAGGTTATAAAATCTATTCGGAAATTAGTGAAAAGAATAGAAGTTGAATTGCAGAAGATACCAATGATTCAAGTGTTATTCGGAACAATAGGATTATTAATAGGACTTTTTATAGCTAGTCTTTTGAGCAAGCCTTTCTATGAGATAGACTTTCCTTTGGTCGGAGTACTTATTTCAGTAGTTTTATATTCAATATTTGGATATTTAGGAATGAGATTACCAGCTAAGAAAAGTGAAGATATACTAGCCTTGTTTTCTAGTTTAAAGGATGACATCAAGGATGTTAATAAGGCAAAGACTAAAAAGTCTAGTGCTTATCCAAAAATACTAGACACATCGGTAATAATAGATGGACGTATAGCTGATATATGTAAGACTGGCTTTGTCGAAGGACCCTTAGTTATACCAAACTTCGTATTAGGTGAATTACAGAGTATAGCAGACTCTTCCAATGATTTAAAAAGAAACAGAGGTAGGCGTGGACTAGATATACTCAATATAATACAGAAGGAATTAGATATAGAAGTTATAATAAATGAAGAGGAATTTAGGAACATTAAAGAAGTAGATGCTAAACTTTTAAAACTAACCCAGAAATTAGATGGAAAAATTTTAACTAATGATTACAATCTTAATAAGGTTGCAGAAGTTCAAAATATTCCAGTTTTAAATATAAATGATCTAGCAAATGCAGTAAAACCAGTAGTTCTACCAGGAGAAGAAATGGAAGTTCAGGTAGTTAAGGATGGAAAAGAAGTTGGGCAAGGCTTGGCTTATTTAGATGATGGTACTATGATTGTCGTTGAAAAGGGAAAGCCTCATATAGGAAAAACTATAGAGGTTATAGTTACTAGTGTTCTGCAAACATCAGCCGGGAGGATGATATTTGCAAGGCCAGCTAATTAAAGAAAAGTAAGGGACTATTCAAATTGGATAGTCCTTTTTTTATTCCTAATATATATATTATGGTATAATTATCGAGAGGTGAATAAAATGTACAAGGATAGTAGGGTATCTGTAATAGTAGCTGCAGCAGGTTTAAGTACTAGGATGGAAGGAAAAGGAAATAAGCAGTTTCTAGAGTTTAAAAATAAGCCAGTACTGGCCTATACTTTAGAGGCCTTTAATAAATGTAAGTATGTGGATGAGATTGTTTTAGTAAGTCAGGCCAAGGAAATTGAAAATTGTAAGGCTAATATACTTGATAAGTATAAACTTGATAAGGTGAAAAAAATAGTAGAAGGTGGGTCTAGCCGGGCTGAGTCTGTTTATAAGGGTCTAGAAGCAGTTGATAGCCAGACTGATCTAATAGTTTCCCATGATGGGGCTAGGCCTTTTATAAGGCTTGATTTAATAGAAAAAAGTATAGAGGAGGCCTATAAAAGTGGAGCTGCAATTTTAGGTGTACCAGTAAAGGACACTATAAAAATAGTTTCAGATCGTCTAGTAGATAGGACTCCAAATCGAGATTCCTTATGGGCCATACAAACACCCCAGGTCTTTAAAAAGCATATTTTAGAAGCAGCTTATGAAAATGCTAGGGAAAAAAAGATACTAGGAACAGACGATAGTTCCTTTGTAGAAGCATTAGGAAGGGAAGTTAAAATAGTTCCAGGAGACTATAATAATATAAAAATAACAACAGTAGAAGATATAATTATAGGGGAGCAAATAGTTGAATCTTACTATAGTAAGGATTAGGAGGATTAAAGTTGAGAGTAGGTTTAGGTTATGATGTTCATAAATTTGATAAGGATAGGGAGCTGATAATAGGTGGAGTAAATATCCCTTATGATAAGGGACTTTTAGGTTACTCAGATGCAGATGTTTTAGTCCATGCTATTATGGATGGGCTTTTAGGTGCCCTAGGAGAAAGGGATATTGGCTATCATTTTCCCGATACAGATCCAGAATACAAGGATATTTCTAGTTTGGAGCTTTTGTCCCGTGTAAAGTCTCTTTTAGATAAAAAATCCTATTCAGTGGTAAATATAGATAGTGTAGTAATGGCAGAAAGGCCTAAGCTATTAAACTATATAGAAGAAATGGAAGAAAATATAGCTAGGGTTTTGGAAATAGATAAGAGTCTTATAAATATAAAGGCTACAACAACAGAAAAGTTAGGCTTTGTTGGTAGGGAAGAGGGGATAGCGGCTCAAAGTGTCTGCCTCTTAAAATCAAATAAGTTGACAGAGTACTAATTATTTAGTAACATATTAATGAAATAATTTAATAGTAAAGTGGAGATGGAAAATAGTAGTTATAAATGGTTTACAGAGAGAAAAGGTAAGGTGGAAGCTTTTCAACCCAATTTATATCGAACCTGTTCCTGAACTTTTATTTATTTAAACGGTGACAACGATAGAGTCGTAGAGTGGACCATAGTATGGTCTATTAGAGTGGTACCGCGAACCAACCCTTTCGTCTCTAAAGAGATGGAAGGGTTTTTTTAATATAAAATTTAAGGGGGAAGTTTAATGAAGTTATCAAGAATGTATATGCCTACTTTAAGGGAAAATCCAGCAGAGGCAGAAATACCTAGCCACCAACTTCTGTTAAGGGCTGGTATGACTAGAAGACTAGTTTCTGGGATTTACTCTTATTTACCGTTAGGCTACAGGGTAATAAAGAAAATTGAAGATATAGTGAGGGAAGAAATGGATAGGGCAGGTTCCCAGGAAGTTCTTTTATCAGCAGTTCAACCAAAGGAAATTTGGGAGTCAACTGGAAGATGGGATGATTTTGGGCCTGAAATGTTTAAGTTACATGATAGGCACGATAGGGACTTTTGCCTAGGACCTACTCACGAAGAATATTTATTAAGTTTGATAAAGGATGAAATAAAATCCTATAAGCAATTACCTATGAATCTTTACCAAATTCAAACTAAGTATAGGGATGAGAAGAGACCTAGATTTGGACTTATAAGATCTAGAGAATTTATAATGAAGGATGCTTATAGTTTTGACTTAGATTCTCAAGGTATGGAAGAATCCTATAAGGAAATGTGGGATGCTTATGATGCAGTGTTTTCTAGATTAAACTTAAAGTACAAGATAGTAGCTGGAGATTCAGGAGCTATGGGTGGAAATGAATCCCATGAATTTATGGCTATGTCAGATGTAGGGGAAAGTTTAGTTGCTTATTGTGAGGACTGTGACTATGCAGCAACAGATGAAAAGGCTAGTATAGTTTATGAAATAGAGGAAGATGAAGAAGCTTTAGACATGGAAAAGGTACACACTCCAGGAGCAACTACTATAGATGATTTAGAAGAATTATTTAATGTAAGCAGGCATAAGTTTGCTAAGGCTGTAGTTTATAATGCAGGAGATGAGGTTGTAGTAGCCTTAGTTCCAGGAGATAGGGAAATAAATGAAATTAAATTAGTTAACTATTTAGGAATTGGAGAGCATGAGCTAGAAATGGCTGATGATAGAACAATAGAAAGAATAACTGGAGCAGATAAGGGTTATACAGGACCGATTGGCCTATCAGAAGAGGCTAGACTTATAGTAGATAAGAGAGTAAGCCAAACTAGGAACTTTATAGTTGGTGGCAATGAAACAGACTATCATATTAAAAATGTTAATTATGGTAGGGACTTTGAAGGAGAATTAGTTGATGACTTACTGCTAGTTCAAGAAGGGGACATATGCCCAGACTGTGGAAAGAAACTTTCCTTGGATAGGGGTATAGAAGTAGGAAATATATTCCAACTAGGAACTAAGTATAGTGAAGCCTTAGGTGGAACTTATTTAGATGAAAACGGCAAGGATGCTATAATTTATATGGGATCCTATGGAATAGGTGTTTCTAGAACTATGGCAGCTATTGTTGAACAAAACCATGATGAGCATGGAATTATTTGGCCTTTAGTAGTAGCTCCATATCAGGTTATTGTATCTGTTATAAATATAAACAATGAAGACCAAATGGAACTAGGAGAGAAAATCTATAAGGATTTACAAGCAAAGGGCTATGAGGTTCTTTTAGATGACAGGAAAGGAAGAGCGGGAGTTAAGTTTAATGATAGGGACTTAATAGGAATTCCTTTAAGAATAACTGTAGGGAGAAATGCTCCAGAAGGAATAGTAGAGTTTTCAACTAGAAGGGAAAATGAAAATATAGAAATTAAAGAAGAAGAGATAGTAGAAATGATAGAAAAGGAATTTGAAAAAGAAGGTTTAAGATAGAAATTGTTATTAAATTGTAACCGGCAATTAACTTGTATTTTATATTATTATGGGGTATTCTATTTCTACAACTATTAAGAAATCTTAAGGAGGAATAGTAATGAGTAAATTCAAGAAAGCAATAAGTTTTGTTTTATTATTTGCTTTAATATTGCCGGGGATAGCCTTAGCAGATAGTGCAGAAGATGACAGGATTGTTGTCTTAGGAAAAAACTTAAATGAGAATCAAAGAAGTGCTATGCTAAGAGAATTTAATGTAGACTCAGATGTTAAGATTATAGAAGTTACTAATGATGAGGAAAGACACTATTTAGGTAAATATATAGATTCCAAACAATTAGGTACACGTGCTATATCATCAGCCTATGTTGAAAGACTTAGGGAGGGAGAAGGAATTCAAGTAGAGTCAAATAATATTACTTGGGTTACTGATGATATGTATAGAAATGCTTTATTAACTGCAGGAGTACATGATGCAAGGGTTAAAATTTCAAGTCCAGTTGCTGTATCAGGAACAGCAGCCTTAACAGGTATAATGAAAGCCTTTGAAGATTTATCAGGGGAAAAAATACCTGAGAAGGAAAAAGAGGTTGCTAGTGAAGAGATAGCAAAGACAGCTATCTTAGGTAATGAAATAGGTAAAAAGGAAGCAGAAGAACTAATAAGTAGTATAAAGATTTATATAATAAATAATAATATTACAAGCGAAAGTTCTATAAAGGATGCTATTGATAAGATGGCAGGGGACTTAGAAATTACTTTAACTGAAAAACAAAAGGCAGAAATAACTGAGTTAATGAAGAAAATATCTAAGTTAGATATAAATGTAGAGAGTATAAAAAGTCAGATAGGAGATATAGCTTCTAAGATAAATGATCTGACATCTCAAAATGAGGAGATAAGAGGTATTTTACAAAAAATATTAGATGCTATAACTAATTTCTTTAATAAAATATTTAATTAAACTAGAAAATAAGGAGGAGTTAAATTGTCAGAAGTAAGATTAAGATTTGCTCCAAGCCCTACTGGATACTTACACATAGGAGGGCTTAGAACAGCTTTATATAATTATTTATACAGTAAGAAGCATAATGGAAAGTTTATCTTAAGAATAGAGGATACAGACCAAACTAGATTTGTAGATGGTGCTATAGAGAATCTAATAGAATCCTTAAAATGGGCTGGTGTAGAAGCTGATGAAGGGGTTATGTTAGAGGACGGAGAAATAGTACAAAAAGGAGACTATGGCCCTTATATTCAGTCTCAAAGATTAGATATTTATAGAAAATATGTAGACCAGTTAATAGAAGAAGGCCATGCTTATTATTGCTTCTGTTCTAAGGAAAGACTAGATAGGGTAAGGGAAGAACAAAAGGTAAAGGGTTTAATTCCTAAGTATGATGAGTTCTGTAGAACCTTATCCCAGGAAGAAGTTCAGGAAAAATTAGATAATGGGGAAGAGTATGTTGTAAGGTTAAAGTTCCCTCATAATACTGATATTCACTTTGAAGACCAGGTAAGAGGAAAAATAACTATGAATACAGCTGACTTGGATGATCAGGTACTGTTAAAGTCAGACGGTTTCCCAACATATCATATGGCAGTTGTTGTAGATGACCACTTAATGAAAATTACCCATATTGTTAGGGGAGAAGAGTGGCTATCATCAACTCCAAAACATGTTTACTTATATGATGTATTTGGATGGGAAAAGCCAACATATGTTCACCTACCAACTGTTTTAAATAAAGAAAGAAAGAAATTAAGTAAGAGACACGGAGATGTGGCTGTAGGTGACTTTAAGGACAAGGGATACTTGCCTGAAGGTTTAGTTAACTATCTAGCTTTAGTAGGATGGAGTCCAGACAGTAACCAGGAAATATTTACTATGGACGAGCTAGTAGATGCCTTTACTTTTGATAGGGTAGCTAAAACTGGTGGAATCTTTGATCCAAACAAATTAGACTGGGTAAATGAACACCATATAAGAGAATATGACTTAGATGAGTTAACAGACTTAGTTATACCTTATTTAGTAGAATCAGGATTAGTTGATGAGGAAGCAGTAGAAACTAAGTTTGATTGGATTAAAACTATAGTAGATACCTTAAGGGAAGGTGTATCAAAGCTATCAGACTTCCCAGCAATGGCAGAGGTATTCTTTGATAATGAAATAGAGCCAGAAAATGATCAGGCCAAGGAAATGTTACAAGGAGAGCAAGTACCAGAACTTATAAAGGCATTTAGAGATAAGCTAGCTGAAATAGATAAGGTAGATGAAGAGTTTTCACAAACTATTATGAAGACTATTCAAAAAGAGACAGGTATAAAGGGTAAAAACTTATTTATGCCTACAAGGATTTTATTAACAGGAAATAATCATGGTCCAGAGTTAACTAGTATTATTTATATCCTAGGTAAGGAAAATATACTTGAAAGACTAGACCATATGGAGAAAAACTATATAGCTTAAGGATAAGGGAGGAGTACAGGTAAAAACCTTACAGAGAGGACTCTATAGGAGCTGAGATAGGGTCTAGGGTCAATTTTACCTGGAATGCACCCTTATAATTTATTGCCAGAAAAAAGTATGGCAGTACGCTTAGAGCGTTATATCTATCAAGTGGGTCACCAGAAGTAGAGTGGAACCGCGACTAAGTCGCCTCTACATTAAGGGTGGCTATTTTTTATTATTAAGGAGGAATAAGATGAAGTTATTTAATAGCTTGACAAGAAAGAAAGAAGAATTTAAGCCTTTAAATCCAGGAGAAGTTAAGATGTATGTTTGTGGTCCAACAGTATATGACTATATTCATATAGGAAATGCTAGGCCTATGGTTGTTTTTGATACTTTAAGAAGATACCTGATTTACAAGGGTTATGATGTAGACTATGTAGTAAACTTTACAGATATAGATGACAAGATAATTCAAAGGGCTAATGAAAGAGGGGTTAGCTCAGAGGAAATAGCCAACCAATATATAGAAGAGTTTAAAAGAGATGCAGAGGGCTTAAATATATATGAAGAGCACACCAACCATCCTAGGGCTACATCCTATATAACTCCGATTATAAGATTTGTTTCCCAATTGATTGAAAAGGGAGCAGCCTACGAAGTTAATGGTAATGTTTACTTTAACATTGATGCAGCTAAGGATTATGGAAAACTTTCTAAAAAGAGCATAGATGATTTAAAATCTGGTGCAAGAATAGAAATTAACAAGGAAAAGAAAAATCCAATGGACTTTGTTTTATGGAAAAACTCAAAGCCGGGAGAACCTTCCTGGGATAGTCCATGGGGCAAGGGAAGGCCAGGCTGGCATATAGAGTGTTCTGTTATGTCTAAGGAGCTTTTAGGAGAGACAATAGATATTCATGCTGGAGGAGAAGACTTACAGTTCCCTCACCATGAAAATGAAATAGCCCAGTCAGAAACATTGTCAGGTAAGACCTTTGCTAATTACTGGTTGCACAATGGAATGTTAACTATAAATGATAAGAAGATGAGTAAGTCCTTAGGAAATTTTTTCACTGTAAGGGAAATAGGTGAGGTTTTTGACCTGGAAGTATTAAGGTTATTTTTAATATCAGCCCACTACAGAAATCCTATTAACTTTAGTAGGGAAATTTTAGAGCAAACAGAGGCTGGATTAGAAAGGCTTTACAATGGAAAGTACAATCTAGAATATCTTTTAGAAACAGCAGAGGAAAAGGAAGAGGAAAAAGAGATCAGGGAAAAGATAGATTCTTTTAAGGCTAAATTCATAGAAAGCATGGATGACGATATAAACACAGCAGATGGAGTATCTGTTCTTTTCGATTTAGTAAGATATGCTAATAGTGAAATAAATAAAAATACATCTAAAACTATGGTAGAATATACTTATAATACTCTTATGGAATTAGCTGGAGTATTAGGTATATTAAATAAGGAAAAGGAATCCTTGGAAGAAGATATAGAAGAACTAATAGAGAAGCGTCAAGAGGCTAGAAAGAATAAGGATTTCCAACTAGCTGACCAGATAAGGGACGATCTATTGGAAAAAGGAATAGTTTTAGAAGATACAGCAGAAGGTGTGAAATGGAGAAGAGTTTAAATAGAGAATTTAAAATATTAGATGAAAGAAGACAAGGAAGTACAAGAATGCTATCCCCTATAGACTTAGCTTATATAGGGGATGCAGTTTATGAACTATGTGTAAGGAGTTTCCTTATAGACAAGGGTTACAATGTAGATAAGATGCATAAGACAGCTGTAAAGTTTGTAAGTGCAGAATCACAGTCTGAAATAGTTCATAATCTTGAGGAGATTTTTACAGATAAGGAAGTAAGTATTATAAGGAAGGGAAGGAATGCTAAGTCAAATTCTATTCCTAAAAATGCAGATTTGATAGATTATAAGTATTCAACTGGCTTTGAAGCCCTAATAGGTTTCCTTTATTTAAAGGGAGAAATAAGCCGAATTGAAGAAATATTTAATCATATAATTAATTACTTTGCTATAAAGGAGAAAAATTATGAAAGTTAAACTATTAAGTTATACTCCAGATGGGGAGAAATTGATTTCATCAGCAGCGAAATTATGCTATTCACCAGTTGGAATAGATGAGATAGAGGAAGAACTAACAGAGGAAGAAATAGATAAGTTTTTAAATATGTTAATTAATATAGGACACATGTCGCCAGTAGAGCATGTAAGCTTCACCTTTGCAGTAGAGGGGGTAAGCAGAAGTTTAACCCATCAGCTGGTGAGACATAGGATAGGAAGCTATTCACAACAGTCACAAAGATATGTAAAGTTAGACCAGTTTGATTATATAGTTCCGCCTGCAATTGAGAAAAATGAAGAGGCGAGAAAGTTATATATACAAGCTATGGAGGAAGATCAAAAGTATTATGACAAAATAGTAGAAATTTTAATGGAAGAATATAAGGAATCGATGAGTAAAAATCAGGCAGAGAAAAAAGCTATAGAGGATGCTAGATATGTTTTCCCGAATGCTTGTGAAACTAAGATTGTATTTACAATGAATGCTAGAAGTCTTATGAATTTCTTTAGATTAAGAACATGTAATAGGGCCCAGTGGGAGATTAGGGAGCTGGCAATAGAAATGTTAAGGCAGGTTA
>JASKZW010000075.1 GCA_030147425.1 Tissierellales bacterium | reverse complement strand
GGTCAAAAGAGAAGGGTGTCTTTGGCTTCAAGTTTGATTAATCCATCAGATTTATTGATTTTGGATGAGCCTACCAACCATATAGATGATTTGACTATAGAATGGTTGGAGGAATATCTAAAGGCTAGAAAGTCTGCTCTTTTGATGATAACCCATGATAGGTATTTTTTAGACCAGGTTACAGACAGGATTGTTGAGTTAGATAGGGGAAAGCTCTATACTTATGAAGGAAATTATAATTATTATTTAAAGAAAAAGGTAGAAAGGGAAGAGGCTCTTTTAGCTAGTGAAAGAAAGAGAAAGTCCCTTTATAGGCAGGAGTTAGCCTGGGCAGAAAGGGGAGTTAGGGCTAGGGGAACTAAGCAGAAGGCCCGTTTAGAAAGGTTTGAGGAGCTTAAAAAGTCTAAGCTGGCTCCTGAAAGGGAAGATATGGATATTTCTGTGTCTGGCCACAGACTAGGAAAGAAGATAATTGAAGTGGAAAATATATCTAAATCTTTTGGAGAAAAGACTTTGATAAGGGACTTTTCCTATACGGTTTTAAGGGATGATAGGATAGGTATTTTAGGTAAGAATGGTGCTGGAAAGTCTACCCTTTTAAATATTATAGGAGGAAGACTAGAGCCAGACTCAGGTAAGGTTGATATTGGGGAAACTGTAAGGATCGGTTATTTTTCCCAAGAGTTGGACCATATGGATGAAAATATGAGGGCTATAGAGTATGTAGAAGAGTCTCAGGAGTGGATAGAGACTTCTGATGGAACTAAGATTACAGCTGCTAGGATGATGGAAAGATTTCTTTTTACTAAGGAGGAGCAGTGGACTAGGATTGGAGACTTGTCAGGTGGGGAAAGAAGAAGGTTAAATCTTTTAAAAATCCTTATGACAGGACCTAATGTATTGCTTTTAGATGAGCCTACCAATGATTTGGATGTAAAGACCTTGGCAGTTTTAGAAGATTATTTAGATGAGTTTAATGGACCAGTGCTTATAGTATCCCATGATAGGTACTTGCTGGATAAGATAGCTGATAAGGTTTTTGTTTTTGAAGGCCAGGGCCATATAGAAGAGTATACAGGGAATTATTCCTTTTTTAGGGAGAAGTATGGTAAGTATGAAGAGGAGAAAGCAGTGGTTAAAAAGGCTAAGCCTAAGAAAAAGCCAAAGAATAGGCAGTTGAAGCTTTCTTTTAAGGAGCAGCATGAGTGGGATAGGATAGATGGGGAGATTGCTGATTTGGAGGAGAAGTTGGCTGAGATTGAAGGGGTTATGGAGGATAATGCTAGTGACTATGTAAGGCTGCAAGAGTTAGGCGAAGAGAGGGAAAGTTTAGAGTTGGCTTTGGATGAAAAAATGGAGAGATGGCTTTACTTGTCAGAGCTTGTTGAAGAAATAGAAAATCAATAGGAGTGATTTTATGGAGTCAAGGCTAAGTATAAGGACTAGGTATAATGAAACTGATGAGATGGGAGTAATTTACCATGGAAATTATTTTAATTGGTTTGATATTGGAAGGATGGATTTTCTTGAGAAGCTAGGTCTTAGTTATGATCTTTTAGCAGAAAGGAAGATTTTAATTCCTATTGTAGATGTTTATTGTGATTATATAAGGCCAGCTAGGTATCCTTATGAGATAGAATTAGTTACTAAGTTAGAAAAGTTAAAGGGGATCAGGATGTTTTTTGCCTATGAAGTTTACCATGAGGGGGAACTTTTAGCCAAGGCAAGAACAACAAATTCTTTTGTTGATTTTGATATGATGCCTATTAATATGAGAAGGGAACACAGGGATCTTTGGGAAAGTTTAAAGGAAGCGGTAGAATAAATATAAGGAGTTAGATTATGAAGCCAGTAGTGAAGGATCAATTAGTTAGGGAAAGAGTAGTGGATATGAGCCATGAGGGAAATGGCGTTATTAAGATAGATAATTATACAATTTTTGTTGAGAATTGTATAGTTGGAGATTTGGTAGATGCTAGGATAACTAGGGCTAAGAAGAATTTTGGCCTGGCAAGGGCTGAGAATATTGTGGAGGAATCGGCTTATAGGATAAGGTCTAAGTGCCCTTATTCTGACCAGTGTGGAGGTTGTCAGTTACAGGACATGTCTTATGAGGGTCAGTTGATTTATAAGAGGGAGAAGATTAAGAGTGATTTATACAAGTTTGGCCATATAGATAATATAGAAGTTCCTCCTATAGTTGGTATGGAGCATCCTTATAATTATAGGAATAATGTACAGTTGCCAGTGACTAGTTTTAAGGGTAAGCCTGTGATTGGTTATTTTAAAAAGTCTAGTAAGTTTGTAGTTGATATAGATACTTGTCTTATTCAGAACCCTTTAGTTGATGAGGTTATAGAAGTTTTAAGGGATTTTATGGAGGCTTATTCTCTTGAGGGTTATAATGCTAGGCTGCATAAGGGTCTTATTAGACACTTGGTTGTTAGGACTAATCAGGATAATGAAGCTATGGTTATTTTAGTGACTAATTCTAGGAAGATTCCTTATGAGGATGAGTTAGTTAAAATGTTTAGGGATAGGATAGTTGGTTTAAAGACCCTGGTACATAATATTAATATGGAGAGAACTAGCTTAAGCTTAG
>JASKZW010000079.1 GCA_030147425.1 Tissierellales bacterium | reverse complement strand
AGGGAAAATGTTCATGTAGAAGACTTTTTCCAAAAAACTATTTTAGATTCAGAATACAAGGATGCTAAAGTAGAAATAGAAACAAAAGTAAGCAATATTTTAAAGGAAGATGTTTCAAACTACAGCATAGAATATAAGATAATAGATGAGAATAATGAAAATTTAGTAGAACCAGTAGTTGTAGAAGCTATAAAGGTAAAGGGAGAAGATTCAGAAAAAATCTTTACTACTATAGAAGTAGAAAACCCTAAAAAATGGTCAGCAGAAGATCCTAATTTATATACACTTTTAATTACATTAAAAGATGGAGAAGGAAATGTTGTTGAAGTAATACCTTCCCAATTAGGATTTAGAATGATTGAATTAAAGGGTGGAAATTTCTCAGTAAATGGAGTTCCTATAATGTTAAAGGGTGTTAATAGACACGAAATGCACCCAGATTTAGGAAGAGCAATTCCTTTAGAATCAATTATAGTAGACTTAAAATTAATGAAAGAGCATAATATAAATGCTATAAGAACAGCTCACTATATAAATCATCCAGAATTTTATAAGATTTGTAATGAATTTGGATTCTATTTAATAGATGAAGCAGACTTAGAAACTCACGGCTTCGAACTGCTAGGGGACATAGGACAAATAACTAAGGATCCTAAGTGGAAAGAGTCTTATGTAGAGAGAATGGAAAGAATGGTAGAAAGAGACAAGAACCATCCTTCAGTAATCATCTGGTCCTTAGGAAATGAGTCAGGTTATGGTGACAACTTTAGAGCTATGGCTGATTGGGCTCATGAAAAAGATGATACAAGATTAGTTCACTATGAAGGTGACGTAGAGGCTGAAACAGCAGATATCTTCAGTACTATGTACTCTAATCATGCAAGAATGGAAGAACATGGACAAAAAGAAGGCTTAGATAAGCCACATATTTTATGCGAGTTTGCTCATGCTATGGGTAATGGGCCAGGAGGTTTAAAAGACTACTGGGATATTATTACTAAGTATGACAGATTACAAGGAGCTTTTGTTTGGGAATGGGTAGACCATGGAATTAGAGAATACTCAGAAGATGGAGTAGAGTACTTCACTTATGGTGGAGACTATGGAGATTTCCCTAATAACTCAAACTTCTGCTGTGATGGTTTAGTAAGGCCAGATAGAATGCCTACACCAGGACTATTAGAATATAAAAAAGTTATAGAGCCTATAAAAATATATGAAGAAAATTTATCAGAAGGTAAATTTATAGTTGAAAACCTTTATGACTTTATAAACTTAGATGAATATAGATTAGTTTGGAACTTAAAGGCAGATGGAAAGGTTCTGCAAAGTGGTAGCCAGGATTTATTTAGAATAGATGCAAGAACTAAGAAAGAAGTTGAAATACCAGTAGATTTAACTAAGGAATATAATGTTGAAACAGATCTTTGGTTAAATATAGACTTTGTATTAGCAGAAGATAAGAACTGGGCTGAGAAAGGTCATGTAGTAGCTTATAATCAATTTAAAGTAAGCGAAAAAGATTTATCTTTAGCTAAGTTAAATACAGAAGTTATGGAAGATTTAATAGTAGAAGAAAACATAAAGGATTTAGTAATAGAAGGATATAACTTTAATATTGTTTATAACAAGATTAAAGGTGAATTAGAAAGCTATAAATACCAAGGAGTAGAACTAATAAAGAAAGCTCCAAAGTTAAACTTATGGAGAGCTCCAATAGATAATGATATGTATACTGTTAAAGAATGGAAGAAAAAAGGCTTAGACTTAGTATTACACAATGTACAAAATACAGAGGTAGAAGTAGAAAACAACCTAGTAAAAGTAAAAACTACAGTTTTAGTAGGTCCAGCAAATGGAACTTGGACTATTGATTTAGAATATGACTATACTATTTATGGAAATGGTTCAATAGACCTAGAATATAAGGGAGTTCCAAAAGGCTCAGAATTACCTGAGACTTTCCCAAGAATAGGTTTAAGAATGGAAGTACCAGAAATCTTTGATAAGGTAGAATGGTATGGAATGGGACCAGGAGAAGCTTATATAGATAGTAAGGAAGCTGTTATGATGGACGTATATAAGACTTATGTAGAGGACTTATATATGCCATATGTGTATCCTCAAGAAAATGGAAATAGAATAGATGTAAAATGGTTCTATTTAACAGATGAAAGAGGACTAGGATTTAAGGTTCACGCAGACGAAACTATGAACTTTAGTGCACATTTCTACACGATAGAAGACTTTGAAAATGCAAAACATTTAAAAGATCTTTACGAGAGAGATTTCATAACGCTAAACATTGACTATGCTCAAAATGGTTTAGGAAGTAACAGTTGTGGACCAGTAGCATTAGAAAAGCATCAATTAAAACCAGAAGAGTTTAGCTTTAAGATGAGATTTGAACCAGTTTATTTAGATTATTAGACCATATGGTCTAATAATCTATTAAATAAATATTAGGAGGATCAAGATGAATAAGAAAAGATTTATTAGTTTAGCATTAGTTTTAGTGTTAAGTTTAGGTATTTTGTCAGGATGTGGAAGTAAGGAAAGTGCAGATGACGGTAAGACTACTATAAGATTTGCTACTTGGGACACAGGTGACAAACTGAAAATCCAACAGGATTTAGCTAAAAAGTTTGAAGCTGAAAACCCAGATATAAAAGTACAAGTAGAAGCTTATGGTGACGGATTCGACCAGAAAATAGCAGCATCTTTTGGAGCAAAAAACCCAGCAGATGTTGTTTATATGTGGGACTTCCCTACTTATCATGATTCATTAATGCCTTTAGGCGAGTTATTAGACAGTGATGAAGATTTAAACTTAGAGGACATTTACCCAGGTCTATTTAACTATTGTACAGTAAATGATGAAGTTTATGGTTTACCAGCAGGATTTACAACACACGTTATTTATTACAACAAAGATTTATTTGATGAAGCAGGAGTAGACTATCCAGAGGATGGTTGGACATGGGATGAGTTTTTAGAAATAGCTGAAAAGCTAACAGATAAAGATTCAAAGCAATATGGATTTAGCTTTAACACTAATCCAGACCCATATGACTTTGAGCAATTTATATGGAGTAATGATTCAGCATTTATAAGTCCTGATGGAAAAGAATTAGAAGGATACATGAATGGTGAAAAAACAGCAGAAGTATTTGAGACTTTCTTACAAATGAAAAAAGATCAAACAGCTTATGTTTATGGAACTGAAGCTTCTCAAGGAGCAGGAGATTTATTTAAATCAGGAAAATTAGCTATGATTGAAAGTGGAATTTGGCCATTAGAAAGCTTTAAAGAAGCTGGAGTTAATGTAGGAGTAGTTGAGTTACCTGCATTTGCTAATACAGATTCAAAGAGTGTAATAAATGTTACTGCAGTTTCAATTGCTAAAGACTCAAAGCACCCGGAAGAAGCATGGGAGTTTGCTAAATTCTTTATATCAGAAACAGCTATGGATATAAGAAAAACAGACTTACCAGTAAGACAAAGTTATGTTGAGAAAAACAACATAAAAGAAGATGAACACATGAAACCTTTCTACTCAATGTTAGAAAGAGCAGAAGAAAATACACCAGCTTATTTATTAAATAAGAACTGGAAAGAGATACAAGAAAACTTAAGTTATGCAATAGAAGCAATATATGAAAGTGAAGAAGTTCAAAAACACTTAGACGAAGCAGTTGAGAAATCAAATAAATTTTTAGAATAATTAAGGGGGATTAATTGTGGCGAGTAATTCAAAGAAAACTAAAAAGAGAAATATAATTCCCTATTTATTTATAATGCCATGGATATTAGGGTTCCTAATTTTTACATTAGGACCCCTGGTATTTTCTTTAGTTATGAGTTTCTTTGATTGGCCTATAGTTGGAAAACCTACTTTTGTAGGTTTTCAAAACTATATAACTATGTTTACTGATGACCCATTATTTTGGAAATCATTAGGAGTAACTTTAAAATTCGCTGTAGTTTTTGTGCCATTAAATCTTATAATAGCACTATTTTTAGCTATGTTACTAAACAAAGAAGTTAAGGGCCTATCAATTTTCAGAACTATATTCTATATTCCTTCAGTAATATCTGGAGTATCATTAGCTATGATTTGGTCATGGGTTTTTGATTACGAATACGGAATTTTAAACTATATAATATCATTATTGGGGATTCAAGGGCCAAACTGGCTGGGAGACCCAAAATGGTCAATCATTGCCATGGTAATTGCAAGTTTATGGGGACAAGGTACATTAATGTTAGTATTTTTAGCAGGTTTAAAAGATATACCTAAAGAATTATATGAAGCTGCATCAATAGATGGAGCTAACAGGGTTCAACAGTTTTTCAAGATAACATTACCAATGTTATCACCAACTATATTATTTAACCTAGTTACAACAGTAATTTCAGCATTTCAGCAAATGACACTAGCATTGCTCTTGACCGGTGGAGGTCCTATGAAATCCACATACTTCTATGCGATGCATGTTTATAACAATGCATTTAAGCATTATAAAATGGGATATTCAGCAGCAAATGCTTGGTTTATGTTCTTAATAATATTATCACTAACCATGTTAATATTTAGATCATCAGCTGTGTGGGTTTACTATGAGAATGAAGTAAAAAGTAAGAAAAAGAAAAAAGCGAAAGCTTAGGATCTTGTAAAGTATATTTAATTCAGGAGGAATTATATGAAAAGCAAAAGAGAAAAAGTAATCACCTATGCTTTGTTAATTTTATTCTCAATAATGTTTATATTGCCTTTTATTTGGACGCTTACAACAGCAATAAAACCAGAGAGTGAAATCTTTACTTACCCACCAAAGCTATTTCCATCAGAAGCTAAGTGGGAAAACTTTACTAAGGCATGGGAATCACAACCATTTGGTTTGTTTTTAAAGAATACATTATTAGTAGTAATATTAGGTACTATAGGTCAGGTTATATCATCATCCCTAGTAGCCTATGGTTTTGCTAGGTTTGACTTTAAAGGAAGAGATATTTTGTTTATGATTCTACTTTCTACCATGATGATTCCATGGGACGTTACTATGATACCTCAATATATGCAGTTTAATGCTTTAGGATGGATTAACACATTGAAACCTTTGATTGTTCCATCTTGGTTTGGAGCACCATTCTATATATTCATGTTAAGACAGTTTATGATGAGTATACCAAAAGAATTAGAAGAAGCAGCGATAATTGATGGAGCTAGTAGATTACAAATATTTACTAGAATATTTGTTCCATTATCAATACCATCAATAGTTTTAGTTGCAGTATTTAACATATTAGGTGCATGGAATGATTATTTAGGACCATTAATCTTCTTAAATGATCAATCTAAGTACACAATTCCATTAGGATTAGCTCAATTTAAAGGTATGCACGGTGCAGATATACCTTCTATAATGGCTATAACTACTTTAGTAACTATACCACCACTAGTAATATTCTTCTTTGCACAAAAAGAATTAGTAGATGGTATAAGTAATACAGGAATAAAAGGATAAGTCTATTAAAGCTTAATTTAAAGGTAGATGATAATAATGACAGTTAATATGAATGATGTAGCAGAAAAAGCTGGAGTTTCCATATCTACTGTTTCAAGGGTTATTAATGGCAATTATCCTGTAAAAAAAGAAACAAGGGAAAAAATAGAAAAGGTTATTGAAGAATTAGGTTATAAACCTAATATAATAGCCCAGAGCTTAAAGACTAAAAAAACTTTTAATATTGCTATAGTTGTGCCAAATATAACTAACCCTTTCTTCACAACAGTAGGGGAAGAGATAATAGATATAATGGAAAAAAGAGGATTTGTTATATCCTTGTTTAGTTCTAAGGGTAGTTCGGATAAGGAAAAAAATATAATAGAAAATATAATAGCAAGGGGAATGGATGGGATTATAGCAGTAGATCCGTCTTATAATAATATAGAAAATGGCTATTTTCAGAAAATAAGCCAACAAGTGCCCTTTTTGCTAATAAATGGTTCTAATGAAAAATATAAATTTCACCATATATTTTATGATGAAGAAATAGGAACTAATGAAGCTTTTAACTTATTAAAGGAAAATGGACATGATAAGATATTATTTATTAGAGGAAATAAAAGTTTATCTTATGATATAAAGGAAGACCTATACTATGACTTTATAAAAAACAATAGTATAGACTATAAAAAAGTATTAACTGTAGGAGATGGAAATAATATGGAGGTAATATCTATGACAAAAAACAAAGTCATAGAGGTCCTAAAACAGGATGCCTCCATAACTTCTATATTTGCATGTAACGATATGATGGCTGTAGGAGCACTAGAAGCTTGTAGATTTATGAATCAGAAAGTACCTGAGGATATATCTATAATAGGTTTTGATAATACCTTACTTTCTAAGTACACAAGCCCGAAGCTAACTACAGTTGACTTAGAAATGAAAAAAGTAGGACAAATAGCAGCAGAGAAATTATTAGATATTATAAATGAGGAAAAAAAAGACAAGGATTGTTTAAATATAAGATTTAAAACCAGCCTAATAGAGAGGCATAGTACTGGTAAAGTTAAGGAGGAATAAGAATGGCTAAGGTATCATTTAAAAATGTATATAAAATATATCCAGGTGATGTAACAGCTGTAAATGATTTTAATTTAGAGATAGAAGATAAAGAGTTTATAGTTTTAGTAGGACCTTCAGGATGTGGAAAATCAACAACTTTAAGAATGTTAGCAGGTTTAGAGGAAATATCCAAGGGTGAGATACTTATAGGAGATAAAGTGGTAAATAATGTTTTACCAAAGGATAGGGATATTGCTATGGTTTTCCAAAACTATGCATTATATCCTCATATGACAGTTTACGATAATATGGCTTTTGGATTAAAACTAAGAAATCATCCAAAGGAAGAAATAGATAAGAAAGTAAAGGAAGCAGCAGCAATATTAGGCATAGAAGATCTTTTAGATAGAAAGCCTAAGGCTTTATCAGGCGGTCAAAGTCAGAGGGTAGCACTAGGAAGAGCGATTGTAAGAAATCCTAAGGTTTTCCTCATGGACGAGCCACTATCAAACTTAGACGCTAAGTTAAGAGTTCAAATGAGAACTGAGATAACAAAACTACATGAAGAGTTAGAAACAACTTTCCTTTATGTAACTCATGACCAAACAGAAGCTATGACAATGGGAGATAGAATAGTAATTATGGACAAGGGTGTAGTACAACAGGCAGACACACCTCAGACGGTTTATAATAAGCCAAGAAATAAGTTTGTAGCTGGCTTTATAGGTAGTCCTCAGATGAACTTTATAGATGCTAAAGTATCAGGAACAGTAGAAAATTGTAAATTGAAATTTGGAAATGTAGAAATAGCCTTAGCAGAAGGTAAGGCAAAAGAATTAGAAGAGAAGGGATACTTAGGAAAAGAAGTTACCCTAGGCATTAGAGCCGAAGATATTTATGATGATCCAGTATTTATTCAAGCATCAGAAGATACGCTTGTAAAAGCTAAGGTTGATGTTACAGAGATGATGGGATCAGAAACTTATCTGTATTTAGATATAGAAGGTAATCAAGTTATAGCAAGGGTAGATTCTCGCTCAAATGCAAAAAGAGGAGATATTGTAGATTTAGCTTTTGATAAAAATAGAATTCATTTGTTTGATATAGAAACTGAAGAATCAATACTTAGTTAGGAGTGTTATAAATGTCAGATCAATTTTTAAATAAATATAAAAAAAATCCTAACTACTCAATTTACTTTTGTCCTGGCAGGGTGAATTTAATAGGAGAGCATATCGATTACAATGGTGGTAAGGTTTTACCATATGCTATAGAGCATGGAATTTATGCGGCTGCTAAATTAAGACCTGATGACAAGATAATATTAACTAGTACTAATATGGACTTAGAAGTAGAACTTAGTTTAGATAATTTAGATTTTGATTTAAGTCATGATTGGGCAAATTATCCAAAAGGAGTAATGAAAGAGTTTTTAAATAGAGGTTATAACCTATCTGGAGTAGAAATTAATTACTCTGGAAATATTCCTGGAGGAGCTGGATTGTCATCTTCTGCAGCAATAGAGGTATTAACTTGTCAGGTTCTAGTAGATTTAAATAATATAAATCTAGAAAAGAAAGAGTGGGCTTTATTAAGTCAAAAGGTAGAGAATGAGTATATAGGTGTTAATTGTGGAATAATGGACCAGTTTGCAGTAACAATGGGCAAGAAGAATCACGCCATTCTTTTAGATTGTGATACTTTAGAATATGAATATGCAAAAGCTAATATTGATGGTGCGGAGTTTATAATTATAAATTCTAACAAAAAAAGGGAATTAGCAGATTCAAAGTATAATGAAAGAAGGGCTGAATGTGAAAAAGCTTTATCCATCTTAGAAAAAGATTTTGACATAAAGAACCTTTGTGAATTAGATATGGATAATCTAGATGAGGCCTTATCTAAACTAGAAGACCCTGTATTAAAAAGAAGGGTTAGACATGTAGTTAGTGAAAACAATAGGGTCTATAGGATGATAAAAGCTATGGAAGAAGGAAATAAAGAAAAGGTAGGCAAAATCCTATACGAATCCCATGATTCTTTAAAAAATGATTATGAAGTTACTGGTAAGGAACTAGATACCCTAGTATCAGAAGCTAGTAAAATAGACGGAGTATATGGAATAAGGATGACAGGAGCAGGTTTTGGAGGGTCAACAATAGCTTTAGTAGAAGATGGTAAGGTTGAAAATTTTGAAGAAGAAATAACTAAAAGATATAAGGAAAAAGTTGGTCTAAATTGTGAAGTTTATCCTTCAAACCCTAGTGATGGTGTAAGAAAACTTTAAAAGGAAGTGTTTTTATGTCAGAAGTTTTAAATGCTTTAAGTTCAATTATAAATTATGGTTTAGAAAAAGAATTAATAGATGAGCTAGACAGTATACTAGCAAGAAATGAATTAATTCATATGCTTGATATAGACTATTCTGACTCCTATAAAAGTGATAAAAATTACCCTATATTGGAAGCTATAGAGATTCTTTATAAGGAAGATGATTTAAATTTGCCTTTAGAAAAGTTTGTTAGTAGGATAATGGGAGCTTTAACACCTAGAAACTCAGAAATAGTAAGGAAATATAAAGCTATATTAGAAAATCAAGGACCAGAGAAAGCCATAGATTGGTTTTATGAATATTCAAAGGATATTTTATATATAAGAGCGGATCAAGTAGCTAAAAATAAAAAATGGATTCATGAATCTGAGTATGGAGATATTGAAATAACTATAAATCTTTCTAAGCCAGAAAAAGATCCAAGAGATATAGCTAGTGCAAAGGATAAAGAATCTGTAGACTATCCTAAATGTCCTATATGCTTAGAAAATATAGGATATAAGGGAAGGCCAGGTTTTTCTGAAAGAAGTAATCATAGGGTTTTACCTATTAGATTAAAAGATGAAAACTGGTATATTCAGTTTTCGCCTTATGTATATTATAGGCAGCACTTAATAGTTTTATCGGAGAAACATGAGGATATGGAAATTAATAGGGCCACAATAGAAAGGCTTTCGGATTTTGTAGACCAGTACCCAGAATTATTTATAGGTTCTAATGCAGACCTACCTATAGTAGGAGGATCTATCTTAAATCACAATCATTTTCAGGGAGGAAATTATAGTTTTCCAATAGAAAAAGCTAAAGTTTACTCTACTATTAGTAGTCATAAGTATGAATTAGATATTTTAGATTGGCCAGTTACTACTTTAAGGTTAAGAACTAAGGATAGGAATATCTTACTAGATTTAGCTGATAAAATAATTGAGACTTGGAAAGATTATAATAACCAGGATTTAAATATTCAATCCCATAGTGGAGATATTAACCATAACACCTCAACTCTAGTTATGAGAAAGGATAGGGATGAATATAATCTTTACATTTCTTTAAGAAATAATAGGACCGATGAGGATAATCCTTATGGAATTTTCCATGCTGAGGAAAAGTATCATCATATAAAGAAAGAGAATATAGGCTTGATTGAAGTTATGGGTATGGCAATTTTACCAGCTCGTTTAAATGAAAATTTAAACGAGGAAAAGCAAAGAGAAATGGGCAAGGTATTTGTAGAGATTTTAAAGAATTGTGGAGTGTTTAAAAGAGATGCTTATTCAATACTAGAAAAAGAGGTGAGAGAATGGCTATCTTAGTAAGTGGTGGTGCAGGTTATATAGGTTCCCATATAGTTAAGGAATTGCTAGAAAAAGATGAAGAGGTTATAGTATTAGATAACCTAAGTCTAGGACATAGAGACGCAGTCCTTGGTGGAAAGCTTTTAGTAGGAGACTTAAGGGATAAGGATTTTTTAGACAAGGTATTCTCTGAACATCAAATAGAGGGAGTTATACATTTTGCAGCTAACTCTCTGGTAGGCGAAAGTATGGAGAATCCTTATAAATACTATGAAAATAATGTTTATGGTACTTTGTGCCTCCTTGAAAAAATGGTTGAATATAAAGTTGATAAAATAGTATTCTCATCAACGGCGGCAGTATATGGAGTGCCAGAAAACATCCCTATAAAAGAAGATAATAAGACATCACCTAGCAATGTATATGGTGAGACTAAATTAGTAATGGAAAGAATGTTCGATTGGTTCAGCAAGATCCATAATCTAAATTATGTTTCCCTAAGATACTTTAATGCTTCAGGAGCAGACTTAGATGGGGAAATAGGAGAAAGACATGACCCAGAAACACATTTAATTCCAAATATACTTAGGGCTGTTAGAGACGACAAAGAGGTTTACTTATTTGGAGATGACTATCCTACAGAGGATGGTACATGCGTTAGGGATTATATCCATGTTAAGGATCTGGCTGATGCCCATATTAAAGCTTTTAGTTTTCTAAGAAATCATAAGGAAAATAGAATATATAACTTAGGAAGTGAAAAGGGCTTTAGTGTAAAGGAAGTTATAGATATGACTTCTAAAGTCTTAAATAAAGAAGTAAAGGTGAAAATATCAGAAAGAAGGCCAGGAGACCCACCAGTCCTTATTGCTTCTTCAGAGAAGATAAGAGAAGAACTAGCTTGGGAGCCTAAATATAGTGATATGGAAACTATTATATCAAGTGCTTGGAACTTTATGAGTAAGAGGGATTAAGATGGAAAAAATTGAATCTTATATTATAAAAAACTCTAAAGGCATGTGGGTAGAGATATTAAACCTAGGTGCTATAGTTAAGGAAATAAACTTTAAGGGAGTAAATAGGGTTTTAAATTTTCAAAATAATGAAGATTATATTGGAGATCAGCACCATATAGGAGCCTTAGTTGGACCAGTTGCAGGAAGAATTTCAGAAGGAAGTTTTGAAATTAATGGTAAAAGCTATAAAGTAGAACAAAATGAAGGAAAAAATTCCCTACATGGTGGAA
>JASKZW010000058.1 GCA_030147425.1 Tissierellales bacterium | reverse complement strand
TAGATGATAGTGATATACTAGCGGCAGTTGATTTGGATGGTTATGAAGAAGGAACATTTAAAGTTCCTGTTATGGTTGAGTTACCGAGCCAAGTAAGGCTAGCTAATATTTCATCCAAGGATATTTTATTTAAATTCGAAAAGATAATTAGAAAAGAGGTCCCAATACTAGTAGAAACTGTTGGGGACCTACCTGAAGGCTATGAACTAGGAGAAGCTAATCATAAGCCACATTCCCTATATATAGAAGGACCTAGATACCTAGTAGAGTCTGTCTTTAAGGTGGTAGCCAGTGTAGAACTTACAGATAAGACTGAAGATATTAGTGCTAATGTACCACTAAAGGTATTAAATGAAGAGGGAGAAGTAGTAAGGGGCTTAAATGTGGAGCAGGCTTCTGTTGATGTTTATATACCTGTTTATAAAACTAAGGAAGTACCAATAAACTTACAGACAATTAATATAGATGAAGAAATATTAAAAGATATAAGTATACAACCTAAAAAGGTTAAAATTAAGGGGAGAAAAGAACTAATAGAAGGGATTAAGGAGTTAAAAACTAAACCGATAAGAAAAGAAGATCTAAAGAATGGCTTAGAATTAGAACTAATAGTTCCAGAAGGAATAGCCATAGTTGACAAGGAAGTTATAAAACTTAAAATTGGCAATACTAGTAGTGGAAATAATGATAGTAAGGGAAATGAAAAAAACATAAATTATAATATAAATGATATAGACTTTCAAAATTTGGGAGAAGGATTAGAAGTGGACCTTGAAACTTACAGAGGAGACTTAAAACTTATTATTAAGTCCAAGGAAGATTTAGGGAATATTTCCATAGAAGACTTTACTATTAAATCTGATTTGTCAGGCTTAGAAGCAGGCAGTCACAGGGTAAAACTTAGTGTAGAAGGCTTAGAAGGTTCGACTTTAGAATTAGTACCTGATGAAATAGAAATAGACTTGTTAGGAGATGAGTAGATGGAGACAAAATCTTTAATTATAAATCCAGGTTCTACCTCTACTAAAATAGCATATTTTGAAAATAATAAGAAAATAAAGGAAAAAAATCTAGCCCATTCTGTTGATATTTTATCGAATTTTGATAGTATATATAATCAAATAGACTATCGTTTAGCTTTAATAAAAGAATGGTTGGAAGATGAAGAAATCAAAGAAGATGATTTAACTTATATAGCAGCTAGGGGAGGAATGCTAAGACCTATACCTAGTGGTGTTTATGAAGTTAGCGATAAAATGCTTGAAGACCTATATTCTGGAGTTGGCGGTATACATGCCTCTAACCTAGGAGGTATTTTAGCTAGAAAAATAGGGGATCCAAATAAAATAAAGTCTTATATAGTGGATCCAGTTTCAGTAGATGAGTTAGATCCTATATCTAGAATATCTGGCCTAAATAAAATAGAGCGAAAATCAAGATTACATGCATTAAATATTAAAGCAGTGGTTAATAAATATTTAAAGGAAAAGAATCAAGAAGCAAGCTCTACCAATCTAATAGTAGCTCACTTAGGTGGTGGAATCTCAGTATGCGCTATAAAAAAAGGTAAGATAGTTGATACCAATAATGCAAATGAGATGGGACCTTATTCACCAGAAAGAACAGGTAGCCTACCTGTTGGGGATTTAGTTGATTTATCTTATTCTGGTAAATATTCATATAAAGAAATCATGACCATGTTAAATGGGAAAGGTGGTTTAATATCTTACCTAGGAACTAATGATGGAAGACTAATAGAAGAAAAATTAAATAAAGATAATTATGTAAAACTTATTTATGATGGGATGATTTATCAAATAAATAAGGAAATAGGTTCTATGGCCAGTGTCTTAAAAGGGGAAGTAGATGGAATTTTATTAACTGGTGGACTTAGTTATTCATCATACATTACAAATAGAATCAAAGATTCAACCTCTTTTATAGGGGATATTTATATATATCCTGGGGAAAATGAAATGGAAGCTTTAAACCAGGGAGTATTAAGAATTTATAAAGGAATTGAAAGTTTGAAAATATATGATGAGGTGGTAAAAAATGAAAAACTTTAATGAAATGCTAGAATTAGCTAAAAAAAGAGGACCTAAGACTATGGCTGTTGCCAAGGCTGAAGACAAGGAAGTTCTTTTAGCAGTTAAAGAGGCATGTGAGCTAGGTATAGTAAAATCTATTTTAGTAGGAAATGAAGAAAAAATAAGAGAAATAAGCAAGGACATAAATTTTGACTTGTCAGATGTAGAAGTTATAGATGAAGAAGACAAGGTTCAGGCTTCAAGAATTGCTACAAAAAAGGTTAGTGATGGAGAAGCAGATTTACTTATGAAAGGACTAGTAGATACAGGAACTATTATGAAACAGGTTCTAGACAAGGAAATAGGTTTAAGAACAGGAAATGTACTAAGTCATGTTGCTGTATTTGATGTAAAAACATATCATAAATTATTCTTTGTAACAGACGCAGCTATGAATATAGCTCCAAACCTAGATCAAAAGAAAAGTATACTGGAAAATGCTGTGGCTTTAGCCCATTCCTTAGATATAGAAGAACCAAAGGTTGCAGTTATAGCGGCTAAGGAAACTGTATCTGATAGTATGGAAGCTACAGTAGATGCAGGAAAATTAAAGGAAATGAATGAAAAAGGTGAAATAAAGGACTGTATAGTAGAAGGGCCTTATGCTTTAGATAATGCTATATCAAAAGAAGCAGCAGAACATAAAGGAATTGAAGGAAAGGTTGCAGGAGATGCAGATATTCTTTTAGTACCTTTTATAGAGGCTGGAAATGTTCTTTATAAATCTTTAACTTATTTTGCAGAAGCTAAGAGTGCAGGAATTATCTTAGGTGGGAAGGCACCAATAGTTTTAACTTCAAGAGCAGACGGACAAGAAGCGAAATTATATTCAATAGCATTAAGTACTTTAATGGCATCTAAATAAGGAGGAATAGTAAATGTCTAAATCTTATAGAATATTAGTTATAAATCCAGGTTCAACTTCAAATAAAATTGGAGTGTATGAAAATGAAGAGTTAGTTTTTGAAAAAACTTTAAGGCATTCAGTTGAAGAACTAGAAAAATATGAAACTATATTTGATCAATATGAGTTTAGAAAAGATATAATTATAGATTCTCTAAAAGAAAATAATATAGAAATAGATGAGTTGGATGCAGTAGTTGGCCGTGGTGGTTTATTAAAGCCGATTGAAGGCGGTACTTATGAAGTTAATGAGAGAATGATAGAAGACTTAAAAATAGGAGTTTCAGGAGAACATGCATCTAACTTAGGAGGAATTTTAGCTAAGGAAATAGGAGATATGGCAGGAGCTAGATCCTTCATTGTAGACCCAGTTGTAGTAGATGAGATGGAAGAGATTGCAAGAATATCAGGATTAAAAGAAATAGAAAGAAAGAGTATCTTCCATGCTTTAAACCAAAAGGCAGTAGGAAGAAGATTTGCTAAATCTATAGATAAAAAATATGAAGACTTAAATCTTATAATTGCCCATTTAGGTGGAGGAGTATCTGTAGGTTGTCATAAAAAAGGTAAGGTAGTAGATGTATCCAATGCCTTAGATGGAGAAGGACCATTTTCACCAGAAAGAAGTGGATCTTTGCCGGTAGGTGACTTAGTTAAAATGTGCTACTCAGGAGATTATACCCATGATGAAATGAAGGCCTTTATAAAAGGTAAGGGTGGCCTAGTTTCTTATTTAGGAACAACAGATGCTTTAGAAGTAAGCAATAGAATGAAAGATGGAGATAAGGAAGCAGAATTAGTATATAAAGCTATGGCTTATCAAGTATCTAAAGAAATTGGGGCAGTTTCCACAGTGTTAAAAGGACAGGTAGATGGTATAATATTAACAGGTGGTATTGCTCATGATGAGGACTTCACCGGATGGATAAAAGACAGCGTATCCTTTATAGCAGATGTTGTAATATACCCAGGAGAAGATGAATTAGATGCATTGGCTCTAGGAGGACTAAGAGTATTAAGGGAAGAGGAAGCTGCTAAAGAATATTAAAGGCATAGGTGATTAAATGATAAATAATGATAAAAGGGTAAGGTTTTTTGTAGGACATTATGGAAGTGGAAAAACAGAAGTTAGTGTAAATTATGCTGTAAAATTACAAGAAGAAGGTAAAAATGTAGCTTTAGTAGACCTTGATGTAGTAAATTTATATTTTAGAAGTAGGGAAAGGAAGCAAGCATTAGAAGACTTAGGAATAAAGGTAATAGGAAGTTCTATAGATGCTTCAGCAGTTGATATTCCAGCAGTAGCTGCAGAAACTATAATGCCACTTCAAAATGAGAATTATGAAGGAGTTATAGACGTTGGAGGAGATCCAGTAGGAGCTAGGGCTCTTGGTAGATTCAAGGATTTTTTCCAAGAAGAAGATTATGACATGTTTTTTGTATTAAATGCTAATAGGCCTGAAACTCAAACAGTTGACAAGGCTTTAGAATATATTAGAAAGATAGAAGATACTAGTAGGGCTAAGATAACAGGTATTATAAATAATACTCATATGTTAAAAAGCACTACAGTAGAAGATGTAATGAAAGGTCAGAAATTAGCTGAGGAATTAGCTGAAAAAGCTGATATCCCAGTTAAATATATTATAGCACTAGAAGAAATAGCAGAAGACATACCAGAAGATGTAGAAGGAGAAGTATTCCCTATAAAATTATTTATGAGGGATGAATGGATGATTTAACAAATGTAAGGGGGGTTAAATATGGCAAAATTTCAAGGAAAAGTAACTTTTGCAGAAGATTATTGTAAAGGATGTGGACTTTGTGTTTCAGTATGTCCTTTAAAAATAATCAAATTAGACAGAGATAGAATAAACGCAAAAGGATACAATCCAGCTTATGTTGAAGAAATGGATAAATGTATAGGATGTGCAAACTGTGCAAACATGTGTCCAGATTCAGTAATAACAGTTGAAAGAACTAAAAACGAGTAATATTTAAGGGGAGGTTATATATATGGAAAAAGTTCTCATGAAGGGTAATGAGGCTATAGGAGCTGCGGCGATAGCGGCAGGGTGTAAATACTTTTTTGGTTATCCTATAACGCCACAAAGTGAATTACCTGAATATATGTCAAAAGAATTACCTAAGGTAGGAGGAGTTTTCCTACAAGCAGAATCAGAAATAGCTGCTATAAACATGGTATATGGAGCAGCAGGTGCAGGAGTTAGAGTTATGACTTCTTCATCAAGTCCAGGAATATCATTAAAGCAAGAAGGAATTACTTATATAGCAGGGGCTGAATTACCTTGTGTTATAGTAAACATAATGAGAGGTGGACCAGGATTAGGTAGTATCCAACCATCTCAAACAGACTACTTCCAATCAACAAGAGGTGGAGGTAATGGTGACTACAGACTAGTTGTTTTAGCACCAGCTAATGTTCAAGAACTAGTAGACTTAATTATAGAAGGATTTGACATTGCAGATCAATACAGAAACCCAGTTATGATAGTTGGGGACGGTATGATCGGTCAAATGATGGAGCCTGTAGTATTTAACAAGCCTAAACAAAGAGAATTACCAGAAAAAGACTGGGCTACTACAGGAACTGGTGGAAAAAGAAAACCTAATATAATAAACTCATTATATTTAGCAGCAGAAGAATTGGAAGCACACAATATCCACCTACAAAAGAAATACCAAGCTATAAAAGAAAATGAAGTAAAAGTTGAATCATATAATATAGAAGATGCAGATGTTGTTATAGCAGCTTATGGTACAACTGCAAGAATAGCAAAAACTGCAATAGCTCAATTAGAAGAAGAAGGATATAAAGTAGGATTAATAAGACCAATTACTTTATGGCCATATCCATACGATGAATTTAAGAAAATTAACCCAGACTGTAAGGGTACCTTAAACGTAGAAATGAACACAGGTCAAATGATTGATGACGTTAAAATAGCAGTAGAAGGAAAATTCCCTGCATACCACTATGGTAGAACAGGTGGAATGATTCCTACTCCAGGTGAAATAATAGATGAGGTTAAGAAAATCTATGGAGGTGAGAAATAATGACTATAGTATATGAGAGATCAAAAGGATTAACAGATGCGCAAACTCACTATTGTCCAGGATGTACTCATGGTATAATCCACAAATTAGTTGCAGAGTCATTAGAAGAATTAGGAGTATTAGACAAGGCGATAGGTGTAGCGCCAGTTGGATGTTCAGTATTAGCATATAAATACTTTAACTGTGACATGCACGAAGCTGCTCACGGTAGAGCACCAGCAGTAGCAACAGGTATAAAAAGAGTAAGACCTGAAAATTTTGTATTTACTTATCAAGGTGATGGTGACTTAGCGTCTATAGGTACAGCTGAGATAGTTCATGCAGCTCACCGTGGTGAAAAAATTTCAACTATATTCGTTAACAACGCTATTTACGGTATGACAGGTGGACAAATGGCGCCTACTACTCTTATAGGACAAAAAGCTACTACAGCTCCTACAGGAAGAAGTGAAGAGCATAGTGGTAAGCCTTTAAGAATGTCCGAGTTATTAGCTACAATAGATGGAGCTAAATTTGTTGAGAGGGTAACAGTAACTACTCCAGCAGAGATTAGAAAGGCTAAAAAAGCTATAAAGAAATGTTTCCAAGTTCAACTTGAAGGAAAAGGATTTGGAATAGTAGAAGTATTATCAACATGCCCAACTAACTGGGGATTAACACCAGTTGAAGCATTAAGATGGTTAGAAGATAATATGATACCTTATTATCCTCTAGGAAACTTTAGAAGTCCAGAAGAAGAGGAGGAAGACTAATGGAAGAGAGAATTGTTATAGCAGGATTTGGTGGACAAGGGGTAATGGCTATAGGTCAATTACTAACTTATGCAGGAATGATAGAGAATAGAAATGTTTCCTGGCTTCCATCCTATGGTCCAGAAATGCGTGGAGGAACTGCAAACTGTGGAGTTATAATATCAAGCAGTGATGTAGGATCTCCAGTAGTAGTAGATGCTACAACAGCTATAGTAATGAATAAACCTTCATTAGATAAATTTGAAGATGATATAGTTGAAGGTGGAAAATTATTTATAAACTCATCTTTAATAGAAGATAAGGCAAAAAGAGATGATATAGATGTTTACTATGTACCAGCAAATGAGATAGCAGAAGAACTAGGAAATTTAAGAGTAGCTAACATGGTTATGTTAGGTGCATATTTAGAAGCATCAGGAACAGTAGATGTTGAATCAATACTTAAAGGTTTCACAAAAGTATTTGGTGAATCCAAAAAGCATTTACTACCAATAAATGAAAAAGCTTTAGCAGCAGGAGCAGAGCACGTAAGAAAATAGTTTTAAATTAAAAGCTGACTCATTTGAGTCAGCTTTTAAAAAATAGAAAGGGGCTACAATGTATATACCAGTATATGTAAAAGAAATAATAGATAGACTTGAGAGCTTCGGTTATGAAGCTTATCTTGTTGGAGGAGCTGTTAGAGATAGTCTTATAGCTAGGAAAGTTCAAGACTATGATATAGCTACAAATTGCCATCCAAATCAGCTGATAGAAATGTTCAAAGATAAAAAAACCATATTAGTAGGTAAAGAATTTGGAACAGTTATTATAATTAATAAGTCTGAAAAAGTAGAAGTAACTACATATAGGCTTGATGGAAAATATAGGGATGGGAGAAAGCCTGAAAGTATAGACTTCTCTAAGAATTTATCTGAAGATTTAAAAAGAAGGGATTTTACTATAAATGCCCTAGCATATAATCCAAGGGAAGGATATATAGATCTTTTTGAAGGGAAGAAGGATTTAGAAAGCAAAATTATAAGAACAGTAGGAGACCCAAAAAAAAGATTTAGTGAAGACTATCTTAGGATTTTAAGAGCTGTAAGATTTTCAGCCCAATTAGATTTTAGAATAGAAGAGAATACTTTTATAGCTATGAAAAACTTAAGTCAAAATCTCGATAAGATAAGCTATGAAAGAGTAAGGGATGAGTTTTTTAAAATAATGACTTCAAACAATCCTTCCAAGGGTATTAATCTTTTAAAGGAAACTGGTATATTAAAACTTTTATTTAGGGATATATATAATATGATAGGTTTTGAACAGCATAATCCTAATCATAAGTATGATGTATATGAACATAGTTTATGTGTGGTTGAAAATACAGACAATATCTTAGCCCTAAGATTAGCTGCCTTATTCCATGATATTGGAAAGGTAAAAACCTTTACTATTGATGAAGAGGGAGTAGGACATTTCTATGGCCATGCAGATGAGAGTAGGAAAATCTCAAAGAAAATCCTTAAAAAATTAAACTCACCTAAAAAACTAATCCAAGATGTAGACTTACTGATAAGATATCATATGAATGCTCATGACCAAATAAAGGAAAAGGGTTTGAAAAGACTTATAAGAACTTTTGGTGAGAAAGATATTTTTAATTTAATAAAACTACAGCTTGCAGATGTAAGATGTAGTAATAATAGGAAGGAAGATATAGATTTCCTACTAAAAAGGAAGTCTAAAATAGAAAATATAATAGATTCCAAGGAGACTTATCATAAAAAACAGTTAAAAATAGATGGAAGGGATCTAATAAATCTAGGATTTGAGCAGGGAAAAATAATAGGTGAAATCTTAGATTTTCTCTATGATAGGGTACTGGAAGATAACTCTTTAAATGATAGGGATAAACTTTTAGACCTAGTAAAAGATAAGTATTTGTAAGTTATAAAGATATTAATTAAACTATTTATTGTGTGAATTTAAACAATGTGTTAATATTTACTTTATATTAGTTAGAATAAGATTGGAGGCATAGATTTGAGTAAGTTATTTGGAACAGATGGAGTTAGAGGTGTAGCTAATGAAACTTTAACAGCAGATTTAGCTTTTAATATAGGTAGGGCCACAGCCTTAATTTTATTAGATAAGAATGGTGGGGTTGAAAATAAGCAAATATTAATAGGAACTGATACTAGAAGATCTAAGGATTTATTAGAAGCATCATTAGTTGCAGGTATATGTTCGATGGGAGTAGATGTAGTATCTTTAGGAGTAGTACCAACACCAGCAGTTTCTTATTTAGTAAGGCATTTCAATGCTTTGGGAGGTATAGTTGTATCTGCGTCACATAATCCACCTGAATATAATGGAATAAAGGTATTTAACAATGATGGTTATAAACTGGGAGATACTTTAGAGTCAGAAATAGAAGACCTGATAATGAGAGGATTTAATTCCTTTGAAAAACCTTTAGGAGAAGGTGTAGGAATAAATATTAAAGACTGTGAAGCTGTTGAACATTATATAAATCATCTTAAATCTAGTGTAGAAGTAGACTTTACAGGTATGAAGATAGCCA
>JASKZW010000053.1 GCA_030147425.1 Tissierellales bacterium | reverse complement strand
GTTTTTTCTCCAAATTCTTTTCTTAAATTATAGTTTAAATTATTATATCTTTTGTCAAACCAAATCTTAGCCTTCATTAAATCACTCTCTCTTTATATAAGTAAAAAGTGAGCCGAAGCTCACTTTTCTACTTATAATTTATTTGCAAATTCTTGTCCGAATTCAAAACACTCTTTAATTGCATCTTCGTCTGGATTCCATAATACTCTTAATCCATCATTTACTACATCAAACTTAGCTGCTTCTAATCTTTCAGTTAAGATATCAACAGACTCTCCACTCCATCCATAGGAACCGAATGCAGCAGCCTTTTTACCCTTAAGTCCTAATCCTCTTAACATATCTAAGATTCCTGATGTAGCTGACATTATACTATTGTTTACTGTTGAGGAACCTACTAATAATCCTCTTGATTTAAATATTTCTGTTATAACGTCGTTTTTATCTGAATGTGCTGCGTTAAATAACTTTACTGATACCTCTGGCTTTACTGACTTTATACCGTCTCTAATAGCTTCTGCCATTCTCTTTGTAGCATTCCACATAGTATCATAGAATATAGTTATTTGATTTTCTTCATATCCATCAGCCCACTCTAAATATGTTTCTATAATTTGCTCTGGCTTGTCTCTCCATATTATACCATGGCTTGTAGCTATCATATCTACTGGTAATTCTAATTTTAATATTTCATTGATTTTCATTTTTACTAATGGACTAAATGGAGCTAAAATATTAGCATAGTATTTCATTGCCTCTTCATATAACTCACATTGGTCTACTAAGTCATTGTACATTAAGTCTGATGAATAGTGTTGTCCGAATGCGTCGTTACTGAATAGGATATTTTCTCCATCCATGTAAGTCATCATGCTATCTGGCCAGTGCAACATTCTTGCTTCTATAAAAGTTAATGTTGACTCTCCTATGTCTAATGTATCTCCTGTTTTTACATTTACAAAGTTCCAATCTTCGTGGAAGTGAGCTCTTATTATTTTCTCACCATGCTCTGTACAATATATAGGAGTATCTGGTATTTCTCTCATTAATAATGGTAAAGCTCCACTATGGTCTATTTCATTGTGTTGAGCTATAATATAGTCTATTTCATTTAAGTCTATTTCCTTCTTTAAGTTCTCAACAAACTCCTCTGCATATGGTGTCCAAACCGTATCTACTAATACTGTCTTCTCGTCTTGAATTAAGTATGAGTTATATGATGATCCTCTGTGTGTTGATAACTCATCACCGTGGAATCTTCTTAATTCCCAGTCAATCTTACCTACCCATTTAACCTTATCTGTCATTTTAAAGCTCATTGTATACCTCCTATGATATTTTTTATATAATTATCTAATTTATTATACTTAGAATACCTTTACGAGATTCTTACCCACTTTAATATATATTACCTATTTAGTATTATACCAAAAAAACTATATTTTATCATTAAAAAAAGCCTTTTATTCTTTAAGTTAGGCAATTATCTAACTAGTATATATTATACCCTTAGCCCCTACCATTATATATAAAAACTTCCAATAAATCCAATTTATAATAAAGAAAAAACCCTGGAACTAAAGTCCAGGGATTTTTTTATGATTTAGCAAATTCTACGCTAACTTTTCTTCCTTTTATCTTTTTGTTATTTAAGTTTGATACTACATCTCTAGAATAGGCAGTGGATACATTAACAAAACTAAATTTATCATATATATCAATCTTTCCTACCCCATCCTTAGGCATATTAACCGTTTCCATAATCGCCGCTAATATATGGTTAGGTTTTACACCCATTCTCCTACCTGTACTGATATAAAGTCTATCTTGACCTTCTGACTCTATAACTTCCTTACTAGCTGCCTTTACCTTAGTATTTAAACTATCCAAGTAAAGTTTTAATAAGGAACTTGATATATCTTCTATATCATGGCCTTTATCCATAAGTTGCTTTATTATTTTCTTTTCATCTTTTAAATCTTCTTTAATATTTTCTTCTATATTAGTTAATAATTTTTCCCTTAGCTTTTTCTCTATATCATGGTCTGTTGGAAGAACAGCCTTCTTAATTTTCATCTTGCTGTATCTTTCTATATCTTTAACCCTTCTCTTATCTTTTCCTGTTACCAAGCTAAAGGCTAAACCTTGTCTTCCAGCCCTGCCTGTACGACCAATTCTATGAACATAGTATTCATCGTCCTGAGGCATATCATAGTTTATAACTAAATCTACATCATCTACGTCTATCCCTCTTGCAGCTACGTCAGTAGCAACTAGAATATTTATATTTCCATTTCTAAACTTATTCATAACTCGGTCCCTTTGAGGCTGGCTCAAGTCACCATGTAAACCATCTGCTAAATAGCCATGAGCCTCTAAATCTTCTGTTAAGTGATCTACCATTTTCTTAGTATTACAGAAAACAATAGATAATTCTGGCTCATGCATCTCAACTAATTTTATTAAAGCATCTAACTTCTTAGATTGCTTTACATTAAAGTAAGCCTGTTCAATATTATCTCCAGTAAGTTTTTTAGATACTACCTTTACTAACTGGGAATCTCTTTGGTACATTTTTGTAAATCTTACCATTTCCTTAGGCATAGTTGCTGAGAAAAATACAGTTTGTCTTTCCTTAGGTGTTTCCTTCAAGATAATTTCTATATCATCTCTGAAACCCATGTCAAACATTTCATCTGCTTCATCTAAAACAACCATATTAACTCCACCAAGTTTTAAAGTTCTTCTTTGTATATGGTCTATAACCCTACCTGGAGTTCCTACAACTATTTGAACTCCTTTCTTTAAGGCATTTATCTGCCTTCCTATAGGTTGGCCACCATAGATAGGAAGTACTTTTACACCTTGCTTATACTTACCTAATTTTTCTATCTCATCTGCTACCTGTATTGATAGCTCACGTGTAGGACATAGTACAATGGCTTGTACCGCCTTATCCCTAGGATTACATTTTTCTAATAGGGGTAACCCAAATGCTGCTGTCTTTCCCGTTCCAGTTTGAGCTTGCCCTACTATATCTATCCCTTTAAGCATCTTTGGTATCCCTGCTTCTTGGATAGGCGACATATATTCAAAGCCCATATCTGAAACTGCCTTCTCAAGTTCAGAAGACAAATTTAACTCTTCAAATTTCAGTTTATTCATTAATTTACCTACATCCTTCCTCTTTAAATCTAACTTATTAAGTATATAGGCAATAAGTTAGATTTGCAAGGACTATCTTAGGGTTTTATATATCCATAACCTTCTTTTTGCCTTAAAGC
>JASKZW010000159.1 GCA_030147425.1 Tissierellales bacterium | reverse complement strand
TCATCTACATTTGAGAAACCTAATTCTGTTACGTCAGGTGACAAGAGGTTTGCTGTCATTTGTCCATTCAATAACCACTTAGAAAACATTGATTCCACTGAACCTTTTCCATGTACCTCTCGAATTGTTCCATCAGGAGTGATACCTAAGTGATTAGAAAGTTTATGGTTTGACCACGTGTTTCCTTTGCTATCAACATATGTAGCATTCCCGTTATGTTTCGATTGATACTCTGCTTTCTTGTGTGTTGCATACATTAGCTCGCTGCTCATTTTAACAGGTGATAAATTGTACTTTGCTCGATACTCGTTTACTAAGTTCAATAACTTTTGTGCATCGGTCATTTGATTTGTTGCGTGTACAATTTCACTTTTAGAGCGAACAGGGTCATCAAACGGGTTGGATGGTTTTTCTTCTCCACCTCCACCTCCGCCTGGCTCTGTTGGTTTTTCAGGTTCTGTTGGTTTTTCCGCAGGTGGTTGCGTTGGTTTTTCGGGTTCTGTTGGTTTTTCCACTGGCGGTTGAACAGGTCTATTCGGCTCTGTTGGTTTTTCCACTGGTGGTTGAACAGGTCTATTCGGCTCTGTTGGCTTTTCCACTGGTGGTGTCGGTGTTGGTGTCGGTGTTGGTGTTGGTGTCGGTGTTGGCTTTGGCACATCAGGTTTGACCGCCACATCTCCTTCATTAGGAAGTTCCTCCACCCCTTCAGTATCTTCTTCAGGTGTAGGGGTAGGAACACTTGGTTTCGGTTTTGGAATACTCGGTTTTGGCTTTGGCAATACCGCAACATTCCCGCCACCTGTTTTATCTCCATCCCCAAACACAATATCGCCATCTTTATCTTTCTTATAGACAATGTCGTTTTTATCTTTCTTAGTGCTTTCTTTTGCAGTTTCTTTAATGATGTCATCTAAGTGAGCAAAATCTGAACGACCGCCCTTCCCCTTCTTGTCTTTGTTATTAACAATAGGGTCTTCTTTGTCAACGAAAATAAAGTTTCCGCTGTCATCTTTAATAGCGACTAAATCATCTTCATCATCAAAGAGTTCCTCTTCCTCTTCTTCCTCTTCCTCTTCTTTGTCCTCGTCCTCCTCCCCTTCTTTTTCTTCATCAAACTCATCTTCTAATTGCACGGTATCATCTTCATCTTCAACAGGCTCTTTTTCGGACGTATCATCCATCAATGTGTTATATGCAAAAGTTCCTGCCGCTAATACCCCAGCTGCTCCTCCGACACCTAATAAAACCTTCCCCACCAACTTCTTTTTCTTGTTAGGGTCTTCGTTATGAGGGGGAGTTGGGTTGTTATTCATTCCTTCGTTGGCAGTGTTTTTTGATTCTTTATTGTCGAACTGCTGTCGAATTTTTGGTTCTTCAATATCTTTGAAACTCATACTTACACCTCTTCTTTATGTTTTATCGAACTACTACTTAATTCTCGAACTATTACTAAGCTAAAACCTTATAAATACTTCACACATAACTATCTCACCGTATGTTTGTTGAATAAGTTTTTGCTTGTAGTTCTTATAATTCAAGATTTTCAGTGCTTATACTCGTAAGTTTGAGAGTTGAGATTTTACGCACTTCGTTGAAAACGTCATATTATTAAATAAGTGTAGATTTCATATCACTTATCTATCGACAAGTAATATCTTTGTTAACCTTGTAGTTCCTAAGGTTATGATTTTCTGTTTTGTGAACAAAAGGATAACAATTGAAATACTCTCCTTTTTGTAATATTCACCTATTATCATTATAGGATGAATGGTTATGCTTTATTCATTATTGTCGATTGAATTATCCCTTAGTTAGTGTCACTGTAATTACCTGAACGGAAAAGGCATAGTATCTTTAGATTTCGTTGAAAACAGCCACAAAAAAAGAAAAAGCACGCAATGTTTTTGCGTGCTTTAACCTGAATTTTAATATTTTATGCAGTTTCGGCATCTTCTGCTTCAGTAGTTTCTTCTGCCCCTTCTTCCGCAGGCGGTGTTTCCGCTGCGCCTTCTTCCTTCTCTTGTTCTTGTTTTAAGCCTTCTTCAGCTTCTTTTTCATGTTCTTGACGTTCTTTTTCCTTTTGCTCTTCTTCTAGTCGTTTTTTCTCTTCTTCAAATTCCTCAATAATATCGAATAGTTCTTCACGGTCAAGCTCGATAGCAAATTCCTTCGCCCCGTCTAAATCATCCAAGTGTAAATATGCTTTGACGATTGCTTCAGTTTGACGGTCTTTCATATCAATATCATCTTGAAGTTCAATAATCTTTTCATATTCTTCATCGAGAACTGCCACTTCGAAATCTAAATTAGGGTCTTCCCACTCTTCTGCTAATTCATAAATCATATCTGTATTTTCTTTGGCATAGTAATAGTTAATGACACTGTTTATAAACTTAGGTTCTAAGTTTAAGGCTTTAATTGGCTGGTCTGAAAACAGATATGTTAAGAGCATAATGTCTTTATCTTTTTCTTCGAGTGTTGTGTAGTCGATTTGGTCAAATAACACACTCGCTTGCTCATAGTCTTTTGTAGAGGATAGACGTAAGGCTTCAACTAAAATCTCCTCACTGTCATCTCCTTTTAAAATATCCATGCCGCCGAAATAAATAAACGCTGCGACAATACCTGCTCCTAACAGTATCAGTAAACTGAATGCCCCTATAATTACTCCAATTTTTGATTTCTTTTTTGGTTCATTTGTTTTCGTCTTCGTTGGTGTGGTAGTTTCTCTTGTTGCTATTTCTTGTTTTGTTTGAGGAATATCTTGGACAGGCGGAACATAGTTTTTTTCTTCCGCCACAGGCTCTTCTTCAATTGGTTCTTCTTCTACACCTTCATCATTTGGTTCAACTTCTTCCTCTTGTTCTTCTTCCTTTTTTGCTTGTTCTTCTGCTTTTTTCCGTTCTTCCTCTGCTTTTTTTCGTTCTAACAAGTCCGTTTCTGTCATAAATATTTTAGGAATTTCACCTGTTTTTTCAGTTGTTGGTGCGTTCCCTGTATTTATATCTAGTGATTGTTGTAAATGAGCGACATCTCTGCGTTTATTTGCTTTCGCTACTAACCCCATTACTTTTGAAAAACTAATCTTCTCTCCATACACAATGTCATAAATACCTAGACTGACCAATTGTGATAGGAAAGGGTCGCCAACTTCATGATTTCCTGCTAAATAGATGATGCGGACTTCTTCATAATTATTACGCAGTTCTAATAGTAACTCTTCGTCACTTAATTCTCCTTGTAACTTTTCTCTCAAAATGAGTATGGTTGGTTTTTTTATTCGAACCTGTTCCAATACCCCTTCCGTTGTTGTCGCAGCTCCAACAAACTCGTAATCATACTTTTCTTGTATACCTACTTTTAACCGTTCTTCGAACTTACGGAAGTTTACTCCAAATAGAATCTTTTCAGTCACGAACTCTTCACTCCCTTTCTTCATTAGTTAAACGTGTAAATTCTTCTACACTTATTCTCTTAGCTACTTCTATTAACCGTGCATCTGTATAAAAGACCATGTGTCCCTGTTCATCAAAGGAAAATAACGCTTGGTAAAACTCCCTTACGTTCAGTAATAGGTCAGGGGTTGTATAATAAATACCGTCTGCTATTTTTGAACTTCTGCGTTCGGCTCGTTGAAAGTCTTTTAAGTTCCCATAGAGTTGGTGCTTCAATAATAGTGTTGGTAAGTCATCTGTTATGACTAATTGGTAAAATTCCATTTTCTTCAAATACGCTCGAACAAACGCTTTTCTTTGTTCTTCTGATAACTTCTCTGCATTTCCACGTTTTTGTAATGTTTTTTCGGATAGTTTTATACCTATCTCATGCTGGAAATAATAGTGTTCAGAGATGTTCAGCATCGTTTTGAATGAATCGTGGTAGTTTTCTCTTACTAAAAAGCGATAGAACCGATTATCGACTTGTAATGCTTTTTGTCTGTCTGCTTCGTATAAAGACAAAATGTAGTCGTATTCATACTTTTTGTTCAACTGATTGATTTGGTCGTAAGAGAAGATTTTCATAGGATATTTCGCCATAAGTTCTTTTTGGAATTGTTGACGTTTCTGCTCCCACTCTCCCGTAATAAACCGCTGCGTGACATAATCAAGCATTTCTTGATGTGTTCCGACCGATATATCAAAACTAGGTTCACTCAATTGAGGAATACTGTTGCTGATAGAGTTCCACACAATCTTTTTTCGGTTATCAAAACGTCTTTTACTTTTTGAACGGGTTTCGCTCAATACAAAAATGACGTATAGTGGACGTTTTCGTTCTCTTCCACGTGTAGAGATAAAATAATTATGATACTTCGACCATTTTTTCTCTAACGCTTTCGTTGTTTCTGTTCCCATATCTAACTCTATAATGATGTCCATATCATCTAAACGTATTAGTCCATCGGGTTTGATGCTGTAATCGACCACATAAGGACGTTTAGGGTCAACACGGTCGCTCTTGAACATATATGTCTTCGTTACATCTTTTTCGTCAAGGTATTCATACGAAAGAGAAGGGTTCAACTTTTTTACATTCCCTTCAAAATCTAACGCAAATTGATTGAGGTGGAGTTGATGGGGGAGCATATGCTCACTCATTTCTAACTCATGCGGTCGAAGATACCCACGCACAACTTCTCCTTTTTCTAAATCAAAAATCTCACTCTCTAAATACCCTTTGTCAATTAGTGCATCTACCCCTCGCATCTTCAAAGAATAAGCGGTAATATCATTGTCCAACTCTATTGGTTCAATACACTGGTAATGAATTAATTCATTGATTAAACGAGTAGTGGCTTTCTTTTCTTGTGTTACATTCGTTGATTGTCCCTCATACGTTATCTGCATAATTTGGTTGTAACTCAAATAACGCATTTGGTACATCTTACGAATAACGGTCATCTTTTTATCGTTCAGTAACCGTAAAACTTCTTGATAAGAAGGAATATTCTTCGCCACTTATCTCACCTCCCTATGTATTCATTATAGGTCGTTCCACTCTCATTTATTCATATTTTCAGAAAAACTCTCAAAGGCATGAAAAAAGCAGTAAAGCCTTATATCATAGGCTTTTCCTTGTTAATTCCAAGAGCATTTTCCCTGCGAGTTTCATTACATTTAGATTACAAACAATCATTCTTCCTTCATTTCACAAAAAAAGAGTATACGTACTTTATGTAATACAAAGCACGTACACTCTTTCTTTATCTGTTAAATAAGGTCATCGTCATGAAAGTCCATATTATCTAACATTGTCTGATGAAAACCTTCATTCATACTGTCTGTGTCCGTGTGGGAAGGGTCTTCCCCACTAGCTACTTCATCTTCACCAAAAAAGCTCTCCATAGGTATCTCATCATCGTCAAAATAACTCTCTAAGTTATCATCGACTAAGTCATCCATATCAAAATCAAACTCTAAATCATCCAACGCTTCATCACCAGCAGTGTTTGTTGTTGGTGCAGCAGTAGGCGCAGCGGTTGGCGATTTTTTCTTTTTAAAATCATTTTTAGTAACTGCTTCATCTGAAGGAGTAGGTTTCTCTTTCTTTTCCCCCTCCGTTGAAGCATATTGAGGAAGTAATGGCTCTGCCTCCTCCTCTTTCAATTCTTCGTGGAACTCTGCGATTTGACGATGAATTTCTACTACTCCTTCGTCAATATAATCTTTTATCTCTTTGTCGATAAAGTTGATTTTCCCAACAAAAGGAGTACCAACGTTGTTATGTTCAATCAAACGAATAACAACCTCTGTAAACTTGCGCTCACCAATGTCACCTAATTCAAAACGTTTTTCAATTTCTTCTACTTGTCGAATACTTTCTGAATCGTAGTTTAGCGGTCTGATACCTAGAAGTGGGTTGAATTTCTGTCGAGTGATACCGACATCTTCTCGTATTACTCGCTCTTCTCCGAACAACTCCGAGAAATATCGTAAGTCATTTACGTTTCCGCCAGGGAAAATAACAAGGTTACGAGCGTTCGTTAGAACCATGTTAATGAATGACTTCGCATCTGCGCCACTGTTCGCACCGATAAGCTCAATGTTTTGTGTTGCTAAGTGACTAGCTACCCGATACGAACGACCTTGTGTCAGCATATTCTCGAATGACTTATTCGCATACGTTTGGAACTCGTCAATGTATAAGAAGTGTCCTCTACGAGTATCTTTGTTCCCTGGTCGTTTAAATACCGCTGATTGGAATTGAAGGATAATGAAATATCCCAAGAAACGACTTAAATCTCGTAATTCCCCTTGTGCAGTGGAAATAGTGATGACTGTTCCTTCTTCTAAATGTTTATCAAAATCAATATCGCTCTTCCCGTCCGATGGGTTTAACACTCGTAATAAGTGTTGGTTGGAAATAAGTTTTGATACTTGCGAACGTAAACCTGAACAGTGTTCGTATGTTTTACTGTTATCGCTAAAGTAATCTTCTCTGAACCATGACACTAAGTCTTGGTTCTCTTTCATTGTTTCCATATCGCCTTTCCCAAGAGCTTTTGTAAACTCATTTAGCAATTGGTCTGCATAACCATTCGCATTATGAATTAACCGATAGAAATCTAATAGGGTCGCATAGTTTCCTTTCGCACGTTTTAACAGACGTAATGAGTTACGCACGAGGGTTTCGTTCATGTTTAAGAAGAAAGCAGATGAACCGTCAGAGAATGAGTTGAATGTTGTTGCCATGTTTTCAATGACATCGTCTTCTGTTCCGTACAACGGGTTGAAGGACGGACAATCTCGCATAATTGGGTTGAAGTAGACTGTTTCATCACCACGACCATGATACTCTGCCATAACAGCAACTTCCTCTGCCCAATCTCCTTTTGGTTCGATAACAGTGACACCAACTTCACGGTTTTGTAAGTCTTGGTTAACCAATGGTGTTAAGATTTGAGAGGTTTTACCCGAACCAGTAGGACCTAAAATAAGCATATGAACGAAGCGGTCTTCATAATACCAATAGACAGGCTCATCTGTTTCGGTATTGTAAGCAATGAAAACATCGCCTGGCTCTGTGTCGTTCTTACCTTTTTTAAGATTTTCCCAAATGTTGTTCTCTTTAATATCTTCCTTTATCTTTTTCACACCACTAGAACGTAACGAAAGTAAAACTCCTACTACTGTGATGATGATACCGATAAAGAAAAATTGTTTTGTAAGTCCGTATAATGCGCTGTTTTGAGAGGTTTTAACAATGATACCTGCAAAAACAACGCTCACGATATTCACTATGAATAGTACAAAACTGGTTTGTATCATTATCGCTGCTCTTTTATAACTTTTGTCTTCTAAAAAGTCTTTTGAAAGGATAAACAATAAGAGTGGTATCAAAAATACCGCTGCGATAAGCCATATGTTTACTTTCTTCCCAAAAAACATTACAACGACATAGATGATTTGAATGATTACAAAGAAAATCGTGCTGTAATACCCTAATAACTTTGCGTTTCCTTCAAAGTATTCATGCACTTTATCTAGTAGAGGTACTTTCTCTTCTTTTTCCATAGATACTCTCCTTTCCTCATGTATTACTTTTTGTGCTATGAGTGGTTAAGTAATTGTGCATCAATAGAAGTTCCCTTGTGAATACTTCTTCTCTTGTTTTAACCAATAGTTCGCTGTTTGATAACTTAATGCAGGTTCAGAACGTTCGGTATAACCGAAGTCATTCTTGTCTGTTATACGATGAATAGAGTAAAGTGCTGCACTATGACCGTATTCTTCTTTAAATTCAATGATAATGGCTACTAAAGGGTTGCCATCGACATAAAACAATTGTTGATATAATTCGATGTCATTTCCGTATGTTCCTGTAAACTTGTGTTTATCGTCCCCTGTGTACTCTGTAATATCACCTAACTCAATTTGTTTGTCGTAGTTAGTAATAACAGGAACGATACTTGCTTTATATTGAATCATTCGAATTAGACCTGATTGATGCATACGGAAAAGGAAGGGTAACACGACTTCTTTTTCAGGAATTTCTCGTGCTAAGTTATAAATGATTTCTCGGTCAACCGATTTATCTAGTTCGTTAATCGGAACATTTTGTTTATCAAAGTCGAGCGAGATAGTCGATAATTGATTGAGTTTTCTACGATAATCAAGAATTGTCATTTCTTCTTTTTCATTCGATGGACTTAATGAGAAGAAATCATCATCTGCACCTTGCAGTACCTCTCTTACATCTTGGTTTTTCTTTTCCATGTTTTTGATGAAGTTCTTCCGTTGTTTATTGAATTTCTTGTTGGAAAATTCCTCAAAATTGTATAAGCCGCTAAATGTGTTGCTGGTATCATCTCCCCACCCATCATCGGATAATTCTTTTGGTGGCTCTTTCTTCTTGTCCTTTTTCTTTTCATCATCCTCTTCCTCACTTTCAGCATCTTCCAATGCCTTCAATGCATCGTGTTTTTCTTTATCTTCTGTTCCTGCGACCTTCACTCCTTCCCCTAAAGAAATCATCGCCCCGTCCTCTTCGTTCTCTGCGCCAGGTATCTCGTAGGGGTTATAACTACTTTCTGTACCTGTTCCAGCACTTTGCATACTAAAAGCTAGGGTAGCCCATATGCCTGTTGTAACGACTAGCACTCCGCCACCCAATAAAAGGATAGGTTTTTTATTCTTTTTCTTTTTCTTTTTATTACTTGTCATATCACTCACTCCTTTCCATTGATAGAAAACTATGTAATTCTATTATAGGTCGTTTGATGCCTTCTTATCCAAATGTTTCAAAGAAAAAAACACTCCTTCCCATTAATAGAAAAGAGTGTTTCTGTTGATTTTTATTGAGCAACCTTTTTTGTTCGTTGCTGTCGTTTTTCTGCATAATACTTCTTCTTAAATTCTTCGAATGTTTGTAGGTATAACTTTTGCTCGTGTCCATTAAAGAACACATCGTCAATACCTTTTCCGTACTTCTCGTCCCATCGTAAAATATCTACTGTACGATGTAAGTCTTGTTCTAAGTGCATAGCTAATTTATACATTTGGTCTTTGACGTTTTCTTTTGTTACAAGGTCTGCATCATAGGCGATAATAAACTCCTCCATCGGATAATGTACTTGTACCTCGTTATTGAAGTACCGATAGATACTTGATAACTCTTGACGAATATTGCGCCACGCTGCAACTCCTTGAACAGAAATCACTAATGAACCTGTTTCTTTTGATAGCTTCAATGCTTTGAAATGTCCTTCTGTAATATAAATGCGTTGATTTGTTAGTCGTTCAGGGATATGAATATCAAAAGGTGAACCACTTGAACCTCCGTGCGGTAAACCGTCACTCGATACCCACACATAACGTGGGATGTGTTCTGAATCAATTTTATTTCGATACTGTAATGCTCGAATATATCCATGAACATCTAAGATAGGGATAATAATACCTGCTGTTTTCTCATTTTCAACAAGTGTCGAATGAATTTCTCCATCTGTTTGATAAAAGCCAGCTACCCCATCGAGTAATTCCTTTGTTCCTTCTCGCCCTTCACGTAAAAGGTCAAGTCCTGTTAAAAACTCTTGAAACGCTACATTTTCATTAGAATTTCCGAAAATATCCATATTCTCACGTTTGTCTAAGAAAGGACTTCTATACCCAATACGTTGAATATCTTCTTCTGTCAGTCCTCGACCAAGTAGATAAGTTTTTGCATCATCACTTAATGTTAAGTATTTTTGCAAAATCGCATAAGTGTAGCGGCGAGTACGCTCTAATCTTTTCTCACGCTTTCTACGTTCGATACGTTCTTTCTTCTGTTTCTTTTTACGTGCAATTCTACGTTGTTCTAACTCTTCTTCAGTGTACTCCTCCACCTCAATGTTAAAACGCTCTAAGATGAAGTCTAGTGCTTGTACAAACGTTTTCTTATGGTACTCTTGAACGAATGCAATAGCATCCCCTGAAGCTCCACACGAGAAACACTTGTATGTCCCACGTTGGTCTGACACATGGAAATTCCCTAGTCTTCTGTCGTTATGAAATGGACAAAGTGCAACATAACTTCTTCCTTTCTTTCTAATCTGTATATCATGGCTCATAACCTCTGATATATCTAACGATTTCACTAACTCTTTTTTCTCCTCAATCACATTTCTGAATTTCTTTTTGCTGTTTTTGTTGTATTTGTTTTTCTTCATATTCATAACTTTCCTTTCTCCTTGCGGTTTGCTATTTCCTTTTTTATACGTACATCGCTATTATAGAAATCTCGCTATCGGCATATTCAATTTTCTTTTACGCTTTGTTTTTGTGACCGCTGCGTTGAAAGAATCTTTCATCTCGCTATCAGAAATCACAACTGCGTATGACTAGGTCGCCGACAAATAACAGTACACATTCGTAAATGTAAGCGTATACACTTGTATGTTGGATTAGGAAGGTTCTTCTCATACAAAAAGACGAGAAGAATTGTCCTCTCGTCTACATACACGCTTCATATAGGTTACCTTCTACGTTTTTCATACTTTTTTTCTATTTAGATTTATTTTTCTTATACTCCATCGTAAACTCTGCAAACTCTATCGCTTCAACCATCTGTTCATAAGTGAGGTAATGAGGGTATACTCCTGTTATCATTCCATCGGCATTAATGATAAAGGTTGTCGGGATGGGTTTGACTTGATACAACTGACTATTCATCCCTCCTACGTCTTGATAGACAGGAAACGTCAATTTGTTTTCTGCTAAAAAGCGCAGCGGGTTTTTATCACTCTTTTCATGTGTCGTCATATTTAAAGAAATTACCGCTACTTCATCTTTGTACTCTTGATAAATACGTTCCACGTCAGGCATCTCTAATTTACATGGCTCGCACCAACTTGCCCAAAAGTTTAAAAGAATTGTTTTTCCTTTAAAGTCTGCGAGTTGCTTTACTTCGTATGTTTCCATATCAACTAAGTCCATATTGGGTGCTAAATCACCTGTATGAATACCTACTTCTTCTCCTGTTAAGTATTCCATGATTTCTTCGCTATTCTTTGTTTTAAAGCTACCCCCTGTTTTCTTCTCATATATCACCGCTAGTTGAAATGCTACTAAGAATAAGACGACACCTAAGAATATCTTCCACAAGGCTTTCCTACGCTTTTTATTCTTTTCGCTCGTAATAATACTCTCGTCAGTCGTATCGTTGTCAGTTTCGTCCGCTGCGCCTTCAGAATACTTGTTTACTGTCTTTCCCTTCTTTTGATTTTCGTTAGGGTGCGTAGATACATCTGATGCATCCTTTGATTGGTTCTCTTTGTTATCACTCATTATGTCCCCTCCTAAAAAAAGAGTGTTACTAACACTATCATTAGCAACACTCCTTCTCTCTGTTATTGAGTTTTATTTTGTGACAGGTGTATCGGTATCACTTTCTTTCTTTTTCTCTCGTTTGTTCTCTTGTTCATGATTACTCATAAAACCGTAATAACTCGAACGTTGAACTTCTTGTTGAACTTGTTGAGAAAATGCTACTGCTACTGATACCGTAATTAATAGTGATGTCCCAATGAATGCGAAACCTTGTGGTAATTTAAAAATAAGTGCTGCAATCATCGGAAGTGTTGCAATCGCCACTAATAAGAAACCACCGATTTTACTTAAATGCTTGATTGTTCCTTCTAAATAAATCTCTGTTTCTTTCCCTGCTCGAACAGTCGGAATATATAAATTCGATTCGTGAAGGTTTGTTGCAATTGTTTTCGGGTTGAGTTGAACAAGTGCATAGAATACAGAGAATATATAGACAAACAATGCATATACGATAATTCCACCAACACTATTAAAGTTAAAGAACCATTCTGTCATCTTCGCATGCCACTTTACGTCAATAAGCTCATTGATAAGCATTGGTAAACTAAATAATGCTGATGCGAAAATTACTGGAATTACTCCTGTTGTAATAACTGCAATCGGGAAAAAGTTACGGTCGGCTTTTAATGCATATTGCGGTGCTTTTGATTGCATCGTGTGTAACATTGGAATCTTCCGCTGCGAACCGTTTCCGAAAATTGTAAAGAGTAACAATAGATATACTGCTAATACCACCAAGATAGCTACCACAATATTGATAAACAAGTTCTCTTGTGTGCCTGCGATATTCGTTTCATAATAAAATGCGATTTGCTTTGGTAGTCCCATAATGATACCCGCTAAGATAATCATTGAAATTCCTTTACCAATTCCTCTACGTTCTATCCATTCCCCTAATAATACGAGAATGACTGTTCCTAATGTTAATACGAGAGAAATAAGTGCGAACTTCCACCATGTTGGCTCATTTACCATTCCGTATAAGCGGTCGAAACCTAAACTAATTCCTACTGATTGTAAAAGTGCCAAGATTAGTGTTAGTCCATACGTTAACTTCTTTAATTTCTTCTGTCCGTGTGCGCCTTGCTCCGACCACTCCATTAAAATTGGTACAACATTCGTTTGCAAAAGCATGACGATGATGGATGCTGTAATATATGGCATGATTCCAATAGCAAAGATAGAAAAAGCTGATAACGCACCACCCGTTAAAATGTTAAAGAGTGCTGTTCCGTCTTCTGCTCCAAAACGAATCGCATCTGCGTTAACAAACGGTGCTGGAATAAACATCCCTACTTTGAAGATAGATAATGCGATAAGTAGAACAATCAATCTCTTTCGCAAACCTTCGTTTTTATATATCCGTGATAACTGATTCATACATATGTTCCTTTCTCTGCTTCACGCAGCGGTCTTCTTTCGTCACTCCACTTACTTTAGAATAGTTTCTCTAGTAAAAAGAAAAACACATCCCAAAACGAAAAGAGCAACAGTAAGAAAATAACGACAAAATGGACAGATACAAAATCGTCTTTCATTTTCTCTTTAGGTGTCCAATTGATTTTCTCGAATTGGTCTTTCAGTGTGCCTACTTTGTTATACATAGATACTTCTTGTGTTTTTGTTTGGTCTTCTTTCGTCATGGCGATTACCCCTTTCTTTATTTAGTATAGGTCGATACCTACTCTTTTATTCATGCTGATTCTTCTTTCCTTGTCTATTCTCGCCTTTGGTAAGTAGGCGCATTAAGTTCCTTGTCAACGCAGCGGTTGTATGGGGAATAACCGTTAAGAGTGATAAATTGTACATCTTCTGACGAGATAATTCTTCTTGTTGCATACGTATATAATCTGCATCTGTATATCCTTGCAATCGCCAATATTCTAATGGGGTTAATGCTCGGACAACCACTTTGCCTTTCACTTCCCTTTCTTTCCTCTCTCGGTAAATGATGGTATGCGGGGACACCCCTTGATTTACTCGTTGTAACTTAGGACTTAAACCTTCTACACGATAGGATTGGTTTGTTGTATGAGGACTGCTTAAAAACACCTCATCTACCTCATCTTCTAAAATGTCCTGAAGTAAGACACCAACAGATTGTTGCCCGTTAGAAAGTATTTCGCATCGTTCTTCTTTAGCAGCGTCTAAGTCTATATCGTCCTCCACAAGGCTCGTGAGAGGGTTTTCTCGCTCCAACAGACCAATCACACGATTAAGTTCACTCAAACGCTCTCGCATCGTTTCTGTAAGTAATGACGGGAAGTTGAACTCAAAGGTATCAATATTCTCTTGTATGTTTAATTTGACTTTCAATGCATCAACCTCTGTATCACGGTGAGATGCGGTTAAATCTTTCTTTTCTACATATCTATCTTTCACTGCTACAACAATTAAATCTTTTCGATGTTGCGCAACACCTAAATAATAAGAGTAAACAACATCCAGTGAAATGCTATATCCTTTGTCGCTCAACGATTGACTAAATCGTACTAACTCTTTTTGATTTACCTCTGCATCTTCTGTCCGAAAAAACAGCACGACACTTTTCGGGTTGTTTAAACGCACCCATTCATCAACAACCGCTGGTGTTAACTTTAATTCTTTACGTTTGCGTTCAGGGTCAAAATACATATATTGACGAGTGAGGTCACCGTAAATAACATCGACTTCTTCCATGACAGACAAAGGGTCAACTGTTGGTAACATTCGTTCTTTTGTTGTGTCATT
>JASKZW010000066.1 GCA_030147425.1 Tissierellales bacterium | reverse complement strand
CATATTTACTCTCCTTACATAAGTATATTCTTATAAAATTTTATATTACTTGGCTTAATAAGTCAATTAATAGGTAAAATAAAAGAGGCCTTAAGGCCTCTTTACCTACTTAGTTCCAAATAATCTATCTCCAGCATCTCCTAAACCTGGCAATATATAAGCATCTTCTGTTAATTCATCGTCTATATTAGCTAAGTATATGTCTACATCTGGATGGGCTTCTTGTACAGCCTCTACTCCTTCTGGAGCTCCGATTAAACATACTAATTTCATTGACTTAGCACCTTTTTGCTTTAAAAAGTCTAGGGCTGCAACTGCTGATCCACCTGTTGCTAACATTGGGTCTAAAACTATTAAGTTTCTTTCTGGTAGGTCATAAGGAAGCTTGCAGTAGTATTCTACTGGCTTTAAAGTTTCTGGATCCCTATATAGACCTATATGTCCAATCTTAGCAGCTGGAATTAAGTCTACCATTCCTTCAACCATTCCTAGCCCAGCTCTTAATATAGGTATTAAACCTACTTTCTTACCTGCTATAACTTGTGATTTTGTTTTTACCATTGGAGTTTCTATCTCTATGTCTTCTAATGGCATGTCTCTTGTAACCTCGTATGCCATTAAAGTTGAAACTTCTTTAACTAACTCTCTAAATTCTTTTGATCCTGTATTTTTGTCCCTTATATAGGTTAATTTATGCTTAATTAATGGATGATCTAATACTATTACTTTTCCCATTCTAAACTCCTCCTTAAATTTGTCTTATTCTTCTATAGCAGATATTTTATCTACTCTTCTTTGGTGTCTGCCGCCTTCAAATTCAGAATTTAACCAAACTGATACTATTTCTAAAGCTAAATCCTTTCCTGTAACTCTTCCTCCTAAAGCTAAAATATTAGCATTATTGTGCTCCATACTCATTCTTGCTGAGTAAGTTTCTGAGCAAAGAGCTGCCCTAACTCCCTTAACTTTGTTACAAGCTATGGAAATTCCTATTCCTGTTCCACAAATAGCTATTCCTCTATCTACTTCTCCAGCTACTACTGCCTCTGAAAGCTTCTCTGCATATTCTGGATAGTCTACTGATTCTTCATTTTTAGTACCATAGTCTACTACTTCATATCCTTCTTCTTTTAAATATTCTTTAACATCTTCCTTTAACTGAAAACCACCATGGTCACTTGCTAATCCTATTTTCATAAATACCCTCCTATTGCTTCATTAAGATTTTAACCAACTTACTTATATACCTTACAAGTTCATCCCTTGTACTTCTATATACTTCAAGACTTCCCCCAAAAGGGTCTACTATATCCTCGTCTATATTATATGTGAACTCCTTTAAAGTATATACCCTTTCCCTGGAAAGTTTATAATTATTTATCAAAGCCATCTTATGGCTTTTTGACATAGTTAATATTAAGTCAGATCTTTTTAATAAGTCTTCTGTAATAACCTGGGCCCTTTTGCCCTCTAAGCTTATCCCTATCTCCCTTAGGGCCTGAACTGCGTTAGCTGAAACTTCCTGCCCTTCCATGGCAAATATTCCTGCAGATTCAACTTCTATATCTAAATTATGTTTTTCTTTTAAATCCTTTAATATTGCCTCTGCCATAGGGCTTCTACAGGTATTGCCAGTACAAACAAATAATATGTTCATATTTATCTCTCCTCTATTATATTACCTCCACTAGCCTTTTCTAGTCTATTCATAATTGCCTTTCCAAGACCTTTTGATTCTACTGTTTCTGATAATATAATATCTACATCTAATTCATCTAACTTTCTTAAAATATCAAATAAATTTCTTCCTATATTATTTAAGTTTTTCCTTGTTCCCAAATTAAATACAAGAGAGTGATTATAAAAACCTAGGCTTTCCTCACTTCCAACTATGGCAACTTTTTTACCCTCATTCTTATACTTCCTTAAATCCTTATTTATATTCCCTACCATAAAGTCTAGGCTTCCTTTATAGATAAACATATCTGCCTTAGGAGCATAATGCCTATACTTTTGACCAGGAGATTTAGGAACTACATTTTTATCAACTAAACTTTTATCTTCTTCTATATTAGGTAAAACTTTTCTCAATTCTTCCAAAGTTATACTACCTGGCCTTAAAATCATAGGTATATCTCCTGTCAGATCTATAACGGTTGACTCTAAGCCTATATCAGTGCTCCCCCCATCTATTACCATATCTATATCCTGGGATAAATCCTTTATAACATGCTCTGCTCTTGTAGGGCTAGGGCTTCCTGACTTGTTGCTACTAGGTGCTGCCAAAGGCCTGCCAACCTGATTTATAAGCTCTAAAGCTATTTTATTATTTGGCATTCTAATAGCGACTGTATCCAAACCAGCCGTTATTATATCTGGAACTATTAAACTTTTTTCCATTATCAAGGTCATAGGTCCTGGCCAATATTTTTCCATTAGTTTATAGCCTGACTCTGGAATAATTTGGACAAGCTCTTTTACCATGTCTAAATCATTAACATGAAGTATTAAAGGATTATCTGCTGGCCTGCTTTTTGCAATAAAGATTTTCTTTACAGCTTCTGGATTTAAACCATCGGCTCCTAGGCCATAGACAGTTTCAGTAGGAAATGCCACTAGATTACCTGCCTTTAAATGTTCTGCCGGCTCTTTTAATAGGGCCTTATTTAAGTTTTCTTCATCTAAACATATAGTTTTTATCAAAATAACCACTACCTTCTTTATTGTCCACTGTATATTATACATCATTATAGATATTTTTAAACTAAAAAAAAGTTCTATTAATTTTTTCTATAATGCTTTTAATGAAAATCAG
>JASKZW010000116.1 GCA_030147425.1 Tissierellales bacterium | reverse complement strand
AATAACAATATAGTTGAACATGTACCAATATACAAAGCTGATTTTTTCTAGGAGGGATTTAGGTGAGAAACTTAATAAAAAAAATATTGAAATATCCTATGATTCTTTTAAATAAAATATTTCTTTATTTTTACTATGAATTTAGCAGTAAAAGATTTTTTTCAAGAGATAAGATGTTTGAAAAGTCAGAGCAAAATATTTTAATTTTATCACCCCATGTAGATGATGAGACTATTGCTTTAGGATCTACTATAATAAAGCATAAAAGAAATAAGGATAAAATATATTGTTTGTATATGACTGATGGAAGTGGGGCTAGTTCCCATTTGTCTAAAGAGGAACTGATAGAGGAAAGAAAAGTAGAAGCAAGAAGGCTACAGAAAAAAGCAGGTATAGACCATTTAGGTTTTTTAGATATACCAGATGGGCAAGTAGACTTAAATAATGAGATTATTTTAAAGCTAAGTCAGCTAATAGAGGAAGTTAAGCCAGACATTATATATACACCTTTTCTATTAGATGGACACCCTGACCATGTAAATACTACTAGGCTTTTAATATCGTCCTTAAATGGTTATTTTAATAATATTTACATGTATGAGGTAAATACAAGACTAAGTCCTAAATATATAAACAGTATTTCAATTGTTAATAAGAGAGATTTTATAAATAAAGATGAACTTTATAAGGTATTTGAATCTCAATATGTTATGGGATTTGATGCTTTTAAGGCTGTAGACAGGGCTAAAAGATTACTAGCAGATGGTTCCTATGCAGTTGAATCTTTTGTTAATGTAAATTCAGAAGAATTAAAAAGTATTGACAGGTATCTTATAGAGAAAGATTTTAATCCAACTGATTTTAGGCAATTAAGTAGTAGATATAATTTAATCTTAAGTTATTTAAAAAATAAAAAGTTAAAAGATGAATATATGTCAGAAATAGGAAAGAAATATATATAAGGATTAGGGTGATGTTAAATATGAAGGTGCTTCATTTAATTAGTGGAGGAGACACAGGAGGAGCAAAAACCCATCTAATATCTTTAATGAAGGGTTTAGAGGGAAAAATAGATGCAAAGGTAATTTGTTTTATAGAGGACACGTTTTACAGGGATTTAGAAAAAGAAGGTATAGATATAGAGGTATTTCAACAAAGCTCTAGATTTGATTTAAGCGTAATATCTAGATTGCAAAAAGAAATAGAGGAAAACTCTTATGATATTTTACATTGCCATGGGGCAAGAGCTAATTTTATAGCTATGTTTTTAAAATCTAAAATAAATATTCCTATAGTTACTACTATTCACAGTGACTATAAATTAGATTTTAAGGATAACTTTCTTAAAAAAATTATCTTTACCCCCCTAAATGTTATAGCTCTTAAAAGTTTTAAGTATTATATAGCTATATCGGATCAATTTAAAGAGATGCTAATTGAAAGGGGATTTAAGGCAGACAAAATATTTGTATCCTATAATGGTATTGACTTAGATTCAGAAGTTAACTATATGCCTAAGGATAGTTTTCTTAAAAAATATAAGATAGATTATAATGGAGAGGTTCTATTAGCTATAGTTGCAAGGTTAGATGAAGTAAAAGATCATGACACATTTATCAAGATGGCTGAAAAAGTGTTAAGTAAGGATAAGAATTTTAAGTTTTTAATAGCTGGGAATGGGCAGCGAGAGGAAGAATTAAAGGCAAAGGTTAAGGATAAAAAGTTAGAAGATTATATTCACTTTTTAGGATTTGTAGAAAATCCTTATGATATTTTTAACGCGATAGATATAAATGTCTTAACTTCAAAAAGCGAGAGCTTTCCGTATTCAATTTTAGAGGGGGCAAAGTTGAAAAAAACAATTCTCTCAACAAGGGTAGGAGGCTTATCAAAGTTAGTTAAAGATGATCATAATGGATATTTAGTTGATGTAGGTGATTATGAAGGAATGGCAGATAAGGTTTTAGCTCTAGGCCAGGACGAGGTAAAAATAAAAACGATGGGTGAAAATCTATATAAGACGGTTGAAGAAAACTATTCTTCAGATAGTATGGCTGAAAGTCATATAGAAATATATAAAAAAATATTGAAGGTGGAGGATTAAGATGAAGGTAATAGATGAAAAAGGGAAATTATTTGGTTTAATAAATATTATTGATTTATCTGTATTGCTTGTAGTAGTACTATTAGTAGTTGGAGGAGCAAGTAGATTTAAGTCAAAACCAACAGTAACTGGTAAGGTATCAGAGGCCTTAATAGACTTTGAGGTTTCTAATGTTAGGATGGCAACAGTTAATCAAATTGCTGAAGGAGACCAAGTATTTCACTATGACAAGGGAACTTTAATAGGAGAAGTTGTAGAAGTAAAGGTAGAACCTTACAAGGATGTAATTGAAGGTGACAATGAATGGATAGAATCAGAAGTACCTAATAAGTATGTGGTAAATTTTAAGGTTAAGGCAGATGTAAAGGACAGCCAAGATGTTATTGTAGCAGGAGAAGAACAGATGAGAGTAGGCATATCTTATAGGGTTAAGAATAAAAAGGCAGCATTTACAGGAACTGTAATGGATATAGAGGTAAAAAAATAGGCTAGGAGTGGTTATATGTATAATAGTTATGTAGTAGGGCTACTATCTAAACTTTGGGATAAAATCACTTTTAGTTATAATTATAGCTTTTTGAAGAAAATAGTGGATAGCTTAACTAGGACCTTAAATAAACTATCATCAGGTTCGGTTATTGTAAGTCTATTTAATGAAAAAAAGCTTATTATTGACAAGAGCTATACCTATAAGCTATTAGAAAAAATATTAAAATCTATAGAGAAAGTTTTGGAAGGTTTATCGACTTTTTACAAAAAAATTAGCAAAACTAGTTATATATCATCAACAAGGAAAAAGGTTTTAGAGGACATAGATAGCCTTATATTTAATCTAGCTTTGCTTTTTTTAGGGTTTAGTTCAACTATAATTCTTTTAAATATAGCTAATAAATCCCTAGGATCAAATTCTATGAAAGTATCAGTAGCTTTATTCTTACTTTCTGTTTTTATTATAAATAGAGAAGATAGTTTAGTAGCTTATTATGATAATTCTTTTATAGGACAAATGATAAATAATATCCTCTCTGTAGATGAAGGAGGGGATCAGTGGTGGTAAAAAATATAAGGGAGAAGAATGGAAGTATTTTGTTCTTATTAATAGGAATTTTACTTGGCTTAGCCTATATGGTATTGCCAGTAAAGTTATTTGCCCTTGGATTAATGGCTTTTCTTGGCCTAGTCCTAAGTGTTTATGATATACAAATAGCCTTATGGGCAGGAGTGTTTTTACTTCCATTTTTCCCAAATAGTCTTTTGTTAATATATATGTATTTTTTATTGTTCTTATATATATATAAGAGCATAGTAGAGAAGCCAGGAAAGTTACAGGTAAATAAATTAATTTTTGGTATTTTTATTTACTTTATTGTAATTTTAATATCTACAATTACTTCAAGTGATTTTAAAGGAAGCTTAAGAGACCTAGCTATCCATATGGCAGGCATGTCTTTAGCTTTTGTTTTTGTTAATACAGTAGATACTAAGGAGAAGTTAAATAAAATATTAACTTTCTTAGTAGCATCAGCCAGTCTAGTGTCCCTGTATGGTTTATACCAGTATGTTGTAGGTGTAGAGATGGATGCAGCCTGGGTAGATGTAAAAAACAATCCTGATGTCAGGGTTAGGGTTTACTCAGTTTTTAAAAATCCAAATATATTAGCTGAGTATTTAATAATGATAATACCTATATCAGTTGCTTTGTTTTGGTATAATACAGGCTTTTGGAAAAAGATGCTATTTTTAGGAACAACACTTATAAATGTTTTGGCTATGCTTTTAACCCTATCAAGAGGTGGTTGGTTAGGTTTTGCAGCATCAGCTTTAACATATATATTATTAGTTGATAGAAGGTTTCTATTACTTTCTATTCCAGCAGCACTAGGTATTGTTTACCTACTGCCTCAGACTATATTAAATAGACTTCTAAGTATTGCTAATACTAATGATTCATCTAGTTCTTATAGATTTAAAATATGGCAAATATCTACAGAAGTTATAAGAGATAACTGGCTAGTAGGAGTAGGCTTTGGTTATATACCATTTAAAATTGCCTTTGGAAAATATACAAGAACTATGCCTACCCAGCATGCTCATAATACTATTTTAGAAACTTTAGCAGAGCTAGGTGTGGTAGGATTCTTAGCTTTTATATTTTTCTTATTTCTTATATTTAAGTATGCTATTCTATCAAGGAGGGATAGTGAAGATAAATATTTAAATCTAATGATGGCTGGAGTTGTATCTGGTTTAGTGGCAGTTTTAACTCATGGTTTAGTAGAAAGTGTATTGTATTTGCCTAAAATCATAATAAGTTTTTGGCTGCTAATAGCTTTAATTTTAACAATAGAGAATATATCTAAGGAAAAAGTATAGGGGGGATAGGATGGAAAAGTCTAAATCTATTTTAATTTCAGGTTACTATGGCTTTGATAATAGTGGAGATGATGCAATATTAAAGGCTATGGTAAAGGACTTTAAAGAAAGAGATACAAATTTAAACTTAACAGCACTATCTTATAATCCTCCTTTTACAAGAAAAGTATATCAAATAGATGCAGTAAATAGGTTTAGTATAGGAGAGGTTAGGGAAGGAATAAAGAAATCAGACATGCTTATATCTGGAGGAGGAAGCCTCCTTCAAGATATAACAAGTACTAGGTCCCTCCTCTATTACTTATCTATAATTAATTTAGCAAAGTATTACAAGAAGAAGGTTATGATCTATGCAAATGGAGTAGGGCCTATAAATGGCAAAATAAACAGGAGACTTACCAAAAAGACATTAGAGAAAGCAGATTTAATAACCTTAAGAGACCAGGACTCGGTAGATTTTTTAAAGGAACTAGGTGTGAAAAATCCTAATGTTCACCTAACAGCTGATCCAGTTTTTATGTTAGATGCTCAGCCCTATGAGAAGGTTAAGAAGGTTTTTGAAGATGAGTCCATACCTTTAGACAAGCCTTTAATAGGGATTTCTATAAGGGAATGGTCGAACTCAAAAAAAATAATAGAAGAATTATCTAAGACAATTGCTATAATTGCTGAAAAATATGATGCAAATATATTACTTATACCTATGCATTATCCTGAAGACTTAAATATTAGTAAGGAGTTGTTGTCTAGTTCTTCTAATCGAATTTATATATTGAGCAAAAAATATCCAGTAGATTATCTTATGGGGATAATAAATCAATTAGAACTCTTAGTTGCAATGAGATTACACTCTCTTATATATGCAGCAAGTCAAGGAGTTCCTATGGTTGGATTAGTTTATGACCCTAAGATAATAGGCTTTTTAAAAAGTATAGATATAAATACTATGTTAGACGTAGACTCTTTAAGTGCAGATAATTTAGTAGATAATATAGATTATGTTTGGGAGAATAGGCAAGATATAAGAAAAAATTTATTGGAAAAAGAACATTATCTAAAAGATGAGGCAATAAGAAACACAGACTTAGCTTTAGATTTATTAGAAAAGTAGGTGTAAAGATGGAAAAGGTAAAGATTTTAGGTATAGATATA
>JASKZW010000099.1 GCA_030147425.1 Tissierellales bacterium | reverse complement strand
TCAAAAATATATGGAGGCAAGACAGGAGTTCAAGTCAAGGCCTTAAATAATTTAAATATAGATATAAAGGAAGGAGAATTTGTAGGAATCATGGGGCCATCTGGAAGTGGTAAGAGTACACTTTTAAATATAATGGCAACCATAGACAAGCCTAGTGCAGGTCATGTTCTTATAGGAGGAAAAGATCCTCATCTAATGAATCAGGATCAACTAGCTGTGTTTAGAAGAAAGAACCTAGGATTTATTTTCCAGGACTTTAACCTTTTAGATACATTAAGTATAAAGGAAAATATAATTCTTCCTTTGGTAATAGACGGGGAAAAACCAAGACTAATAGATGAAAAATTAGAAAGGGTTGCTAGGGTACTTGGAATATATGAAATTTTAGATAAAAGAACCTATGAAGTTTCTGGAGGGCAGCAACAAAGGGCAGCTGCAGCTAGGGCTATTATAGGAGAGCCAAAAATAATTTTAGCCGATGAACCAACAGGTAATCTAGACTCTAAGTCATCTTATGATTTAATGTCATCCTTAGAAAAGCTAAATAAGGAAAATGGTGCAACTATAGTTATGGTAACCCATGATGCCTTTGCAGCTAGTTTTACAGAAAGGATAGTTATGATTAAGGACGGGGAAGAGTTCCTTGAAATTAATAAGAAGGAAGACAATAGGCAGGTATTCTTTAATCAAATACTAGAATCCCTATCCATGTTAGGTGGTGGATACAATGAAACTATCTGATATATCTTATAGTAATTTTAAGGGAAACTTTTATAGATATTTAATGTATGCCTTAAGTAATTCTCTAGCAGTATCAGTATTTTTTGTATTTTTAAACTTTATATCCCATCCATCCCTTCAGGCAGACAAGCTTCAAGGACATGGGCTGGCTATAAAGGGAACAATTACAGGATTAAACTTATCCTTAATAATAATAGTAATATTTTCCTTCTTTTTTATAAGTTATTCAACAACAACATTTTTAAAATCTAGGGGGAAGGAACTTGGCTTATTTTCCCTATATGGAATGACTAATAAGCAAATAAGAAAATTAGTAAGAAAGGAAAATACTCTTTTATCCCTATTTTCAATAGGTCAAGGACTTGTAATTGGACTTATATTTTCTAAATTATTCTTTTTAATCATGGAGTATTTTACAGGGATAAGTTTAGTGTTTGAAATATCTAAAATAGCCTTACTAATAACAATAGGAATATTCTTTCTTTTATTTGAAATAATAAATAATGTTGCCTTATTTTTAATTAAGGATCAGGAAATAGTAGATCAGATAAAGACAGATAGAACACCTAAGGAATTACCTGGATTTTCTACAATTAAGGGAATAATAGCTATAGTTCTTTTAGCTATAGGCTATAGGATAGCTTGGGTAGTTGAGGACGCAATGGTTATTTTAGCTATGATTCCAGTAACCTTAATAGTAATAGGAGGAACTTATTTTCTGTTTACCCAATTTAGTATTTTATTGGCTAATAAGATTAGGGGAAGTAGAAGGGCAGTTTATAATAAGACTAAGCTTATATCCTACTCCCAACTAATATTTAAATTAAAGGACACAGCCAAGGTTATGTTTCTAGCAAGTATTTTAATAGCTGTATCCTTTTCAGCAACAGAAACTATTTATTCTTTCTATAAGGATTCAGGAGAGGTTATGGGTTTTGAGACTGTAGAGGATATAGGTATTGTCTATAGGGGCAAGGATGGCTTTGAGGGAGAGTATGAGGAAGCTAAGGAGGACATGCTTGCTTATAAAGATAAAATCGGGATGGAAAAGGAAGCAGAATTTATAGTGGTAGCTAATAAGGATAGTGAGAAGGGTTTAGGTGTACACGGAAAGGGCCTAGTTATAGGTCAAACGGCATATAATGAAATGAGAGAGTTTGGAAAGCAGGAGCCTTTAGAATTAAAAGAGGGAGAGGCATTTTTCCACCACAATGACAGGGACTATAATGGGTATAAGGAAAAAGGAGATAAGTTTCCTGTAGAGGAATTTACTTTGAGCCTAGGTCAGGTGGATAAGACTTTTAAAAAGTCAGGAGAAAAGTATGGAGATTTTGTATCCTTTATGAGAATAGGCTACGGGAACCTTTTTGTAGTAGAGGATCAGGTCTATGAGGACTTTAAAAGTCAAGCAGCTAAGGATGAAAAAGTAAACTATGCTATGTATAAGTTTGAGAATGGAAAGGATAGTATAGAGCCAGGAAAGGAAATAGAAGAAAAATATTTTGAGTCATTAAGTATTAATTCCAAAGAATATAGTATTGAACAAATGGGAAAAGTTTATGGAACTATCTTATTTATTGGATTTTTTATAGCTCTTTTATTCTTTATAGCATCCGGCAGTGTAATTTACTTTAAGTTATTTAATGAGATAGAAACAGATAGGGTTGAGTATGAAATCTTAAGGAATATAGGTATGACTAAGAAGGATATAAAGGCTATAGTTACTAAGCAGTTAAGGATTCTTTTCTTCCTGCCATTTATAGTAGGAAGTATACATTCCTTGGTGGCCTTAAAATCCTTGTCTAATATGTTAAGTATAAACTTAATAAGAAATGGACTGGTAGTTAGTTTATCCTATTTTATTTTCCAAATACTTTTCTTTATCTTTATAAGAAGAATATATATGAAGAAACTTCGTATAAACTAGCTTAATAAAGTAAA
>JASKZW010000161.1 GCA_030147425.1 Tissierellales bacterium | reverse complement strand
ACTTCCCAAAAGAACCCAGTGTTGATTAACTTTACTCCTTTGTAGTAAAGAACTTCATGTTCAACATCATGTTCATTGAGTTTTTTAAGTATCTTTACAACATCTTTTTTAATTTGTTCGTCATCATCGTTATGACTTTTTTCTTGCTCTGATTGCGATAACTTAAAACCATATTCTTTATCCGTAATGTCGATGTCACTGTCGTTCAAGATTGTTACAGCAGCTTTTAAACCACTATCTGCTTCAATCATTATAGAATCTGGAACTGTAAATACATTCGTTTCAATTCCTTTGAACGCATCCGCTTGAACAAAGTAGCAAGTAGCTCCTTCTTCAAACTTCACTGACTTAATGTAGTTTCCTTCGAATGCTGAAACTCCGACTAACTGGATAGTGTTCGGGATAATAAGTTCGTCTGTTGTAAGTAAAGCATCTTTTCCTGCTTCATCATCAATTGAGATGATGCTTTTCTCGTCCTCTGTAACTTTTGGTAAAACCGCCTGTGTTTCATCAAGGAATGTTACTTTCTCGATTGAGTAAGGGGTTTGTCCGTTTTCTTCAATGTTTACTTCACGTAATTCTACTTTAGTCATTATAATCATTCTCCTTTATTCATTCATCTTTTGTATACTTACACCTTTATTATAACTACTCAAAAATAAGATATTCAAAAACTTCCCTTTTTTTCAGAAAAACTTACTTTGTCTTCTCTAAAGTTGCGTTTTTAACTCCTAAAATCTTATAAACCGCATCATCAAACATATACGGTTCATAATACCCTTTAAAGGTGACCTTCTCGCCGATTTCAAAGTCAACTTGCATATAATCATCTGCGATTACATCATAAAGTCGTCCTTCTTGATAAAAACGTTCAGGGTCATTTAAGTGAAGTTCGGCACGTTCTACATCATCCCCTGTATAAATGCGTAAATTTAAACGAATGCCTTCTTCATCTCCTGTTTCATACATGTCAATAATTGTTCCTGTCCCACTGATTAAAAACTGCTTACTTGGTTTCTCTCGACTGGCATACAAATTATCAAACTCTAAATTGTTTAGTGTATAACCTTTGTCATTATCTCTTTTATCATCAAAGTCGAATTTTCGTTCACGTAGAGCGAGTTCCTCATTAGTGAGGTACGCATCAACATCCGTTGTAGGTTGCTCGCTTTCAGGAATCTTTTCAAACTCTTCATCTTCTAAGAATGAAAAATCTGCTTCAGTGCCTTTGAACTTCTTTTTATCCTCATCTGTTATGAAGTCCGTGAGTTTTGTGTCGTCTTCATTTTCTTTTTCTTTTTTATCCTCTTTTTCCGTATCGAGTACGATGTTTTCCTCTTTTTGAACCTCATCGTTACTGTCGTTAGCAAAATAAAAAATACCTGCGACCGAGATGCCGACCGCTGCGATAATCGAACCGACAATCACTTTCTTTTTCTTTGGGGTTTGTGTGTGAGATTTCTTCATCAAGACCTCTCCTTTTCTTTCAATTAGTATTTTTCTATCTATTTATTAGTATATGCATATTCGATGAATAGTATGCAGTCAATCAGCCTATACTAATAAATAGGTGCTTTTGTTAAAGTATTCCTTTTGTGGTTATTATTCAACTGTTGACCGATACACTCCTTACTAAAAGTACAGAAGGTGTCTATAAACAAGAACAGTCATTGTTATAGAGTATCACAAAAGCGTGTGTGATTTAGACATAGGCTTCGTTAAGAAAAACATCCAATAATACAAGGAGGGGGTCGAAACATGCTCAAACTACATGGTGTGCATTTATCAGATAAACACATAGAGTTATTAAGTGAAAATGTCGCATCTAAGCATATTCAATTCCAGCATAGTAAACCCATTAATATGGATACGTTTCGCCTACCTGAAGATGTCGATATTTGTTTTGTCGAACTTGTGTTAAATAGCAAAGATGATTTCAAGTATCTAAAAGAGTTAAAAACATCCATGAAGAAGGATAGTACGCTTGTTGTAATCACTTCTCAAAAGAACCCGAAGATGATTGAACTCGCAAAGTTATTTGCTGATGATTGCTTGCAATCACCTGTCGAGCTAAAGACATTCAAACAAATTGTCGTGTTAAAAGCGAAACAACTCTTGATAGCACAAAAGAAACAAAGAAAACAAGAGCAAAAAAACATAAAAGAACAAACGCAAGAAAATGAGGAAGAGCCTTCTAAAGAAGGGTCACCTAAAAAGAAAGAAACACTTTCTACTCAATCACCCACACGCAAAGTTGAAAAGGAAAGTAAGTTAGATAATCAAACAGCACCTAAACAAAAGGAAGAAAAGGAACACAACGATTCTCATGAAGAAAACAGAGAGTTAGAAAACAATCATTCTTCAGTGGCGAAAGGTGAAGGTAGGCATGATGCCACTCCCTTTTTGGCAGATGTTCCAGTTTCCAAGCCAAAAAAAGGCAAGGAATCATCAAAGAAGAAAAAGGAAGAACCTGTACGAACACATGAAGTATCAAACAGTCCAACAGAAGATGTTCAACATGTTCAACAGGACGATGGCGAAACTTCCTCTGATTCTCAAAGTCATGTATCTCCAGTTGTGGAAACAAGAACTGAAGATGTTGAGATGGATAATTCCGTCCTTACAAGAGAACCAAAAAAGATTTCTACCCAAACCAATACCGAAAACAGAGAAGATACATCAACTAAACAACACATCCGAGGAGGAGTACCTGTTGACCTTCCCCACTCACGTACTGAACTCTCCAGTCGAGTATCTGAAGAAGAACCTTCAGAGGTAGGGAAAGTTGATAAAGAGGTAGATGCAACGGTAACTGAAAATGACAAGAAATCAGAGCCGATACCTAATGTGGAGCATCACGGGAAAGAAGAACCTCAACATAACAACCAAAAGGAACAAGATGACAAATCAAAGGAACAAGGGGCGAATGAAACAACCGAGCCACAAGCAGTAAAAGTTCCGAAGATTGTTATTCCGAAAATTGTTCCTGCTGGTGAAGTAGTTCAACAAACATCCCAAGATACTCACGAACAAAAGGGTGAAGAAGAGGGGACTACTCCTATTCCTGTTATTAAACCAATCATTGAAACACCGACTACAACTCTTGATGTAGATAACGAGGGAGCGGTTGCTGATGACGAGGGAATGGTTGCTGATAACGCAGCGGAAGAAACACCTTCAATTAGTATAAGTCAGTCAACAGACACTACAACAAGTCCTCTTACTGAAGATAAATCTGAAAAGACACTGGAGGACTTAAAAGACAGCTCACAAGTGTTACATGTAGCTAGAGGTGGTGTCATTGCGATTGAGGATGAAGAAGTGTCAGAAGGTGTACAGACAAACGTTAACGATGTTTCACCTTCTACTCAACAGACAGATACCGACACCTCAACGAATGATAAAAAATATACACTCTCGGAAGAATATCTAAAAGATACACAAGAAAGTGAAGTTGAGCGAAAGACATCAGTTGAAGAGAAAGACATCACAACAGAAGTAGATGCAGTAGCTGATGAGAATGAAGAACAGTCTGTTTCGAAAGATGTAAACGCAGCGGATAAAGAACAGTTGGAAGTAAATGAACCGCTGACAACGAGTTCAACAGAGGAAGAAGTGTTGGTAGATGAAAGCAATGAAGAAGATACTGTTGAACCGCTAGAAGAAAAGAAAGAAGAAACTACTGAACCGATTGACCATGTAGTTATCACTGATGATGGGAAAGAGTTCATCTTCGCTTTCGATGAAGATGAAGAAGTAGAAGATGACGAGAACGATGCAGAGGAAGTGACTGCTGAAAAGGAAGGCAAAAAAGAAAATTTTTCTCAACTCTCTCCAAACGAATCAAACGATTTTTCTCACGAAAGAAACAAACCGTCAAACCAAAAGGACAGCTCACATTACCCATCACCCAATCTGATGGGGATAGAGAGAAAAATACAAGAAATGAACGAATTAATGCGACAGCAGGAACAGAAAAAGCTGGAGGAGAAAGAGCGCATTAAACAGTTGGAGAGAGAAAAGGAAAAGAGAAAGAAATCTTTAGAAGTAAAACAACCACCCATGCATATAGAAAAACCACGTCATTTAGAGAACCTTGAAAAGAAGAAAAGTCGAAGGCTCTTTGATATGTTCTTTAAAAAATAGCCACATCATACCATAAAATATGGTATAAATGTAAATATAATACTAGAGAAGAAAGGAAGGTAGCACTCAAAGAAAAGTATAATGAGTGCGCAAACATATGACATTTTTAGAATTGATGAAACAAGCAAAAGAACAAAACTCAATTATTGTTGGAGTAGGTCTTAACTTACTTCAAAACCAAGAAGGTGAAGATGTAGTAGAGGTTATCGTGAACCAAACGAACGAAGAAAATGGTGACATCTTACACGGAAAAGTAATGATTGAACGTGAGGATATGGGGGAGTATAGTCGTGACTTCTCACTCTTACCATTCATCGAAGGAAAAGTATACTTCCAAGTAAAAGAAGTGAAAGGTTCAACTGTTTATGGAACACGTACACTCGTTGAAAAGGCAGAACAGCGTTTATTACACAAGAAACTTCAACAAGGAGAGTACGTAAAAGCAGAAGTTGTCGGTTTCCAAACAACTGGAGCAGTATTACGTCACAAATCAATTAGTGGTATTTTAGAAAACGAAGCATATACAGGGAAAAACATTAACATCCGTCAGTTCCTCAATTTTTCAGATGAAGTTGAAGTAAAAGCAACTGAAGTTTATGAAGATAGAAACGGACGTATGATGTATAAGTTTGAACCAAAAGAACAATACGAAATCAAAGAAGGCGAAGGGTTCACAAAGTATCAAGTAGGACAAATTGTAGAAGGGAAAGTCACAGGCTTCATCCCAACAGGTATGTTCTTAAATATTGAACCAGGAGTAGACGTACTCTCATCTATGCCAGCTTCAGGAGATATTGAGGTAGGTAATACAGCAACAACACGTATTACAGTAATCAACCCTGAAAACGGACAAATGCGTGGTAAGGTTGTTGAAACATTCGTTGACCTTAAAGAAGAAGAAGAAACATTACAAAACTTACAATCTCTTGTAGACGAAGAAGGCGATGAACTCTTGTCTGTTGAGAACTTAATGGAAATCGCTGAAGAAGAGCAAGCTGAAGAAGTCGAAGAGGAAGTTAAAGAAGTCGAAGAAGAAGACGAATCAATGGATGTCGATGATTTCGAAGAAGAGATTCGTCGAATGGCAGAAGGACTAGATGAAAAATAATCGGAAAGAAGGTTTTGAATGATGATTACTAAAGATACACCCATTCAAGATATTCCTTTCGGTTATCAT
>JASKZW010000076.1 GCA_030147425.1 Tissierellales bacterium | reverse complement strand
CCTATTATTGTTTTATAAGCCATTATAAGTCACCTCCATTAGATAATTTATTCTCTAAAGTATAAGCTAGATTTAATAAGCCCTTGTCATCCCATCTTTTTCCTATTAACTGAACTCCAATAGGCATTCCATCTTTTTCCCCATAAGGTAAACTAATACTTGGAAGTCCTGCTAAACTTGAAGGTAGGGTGAAAATATCTGACTTATGGCTGCTACCTTGGTCTGACCCTACATTAAATGCTATATCTGGTGTAGTAGGTGTAATTATATAGTCATATTCTTCAAAAATCTTATTAAATTCTTCTACTATTTTCCCACGCATTTTTAAGGCACTAGTGTAATACTTATCCCTATTTTCTTTTCTTAGCATATAAGTTCCTGAAATTACTCTTTTTCTAATTTCATAACCTAAAGCTTCCTTCCTTGTATTTTTATACATATCATCTAAAGTCTCATAGTTTTCTGTCCTATAACCAAAGTGAACCCCATCATATCTTGATAGGTTAGAGCTAGCCTCTATTCTACTTAGTAAGTAATATGCTGTTTCACTAAAATCAAAACTCTCCATATCTATATAATCTAAACTAATATTATTTTCCCCTAAACTTTCTAAGTTATCTAAGATTACTTCCTTTACTTGATCATCTGTAATATCTCCAAAAGCTATTTTAGGTAGTGCTATTTTTACATTCTTAACTTCTTCTAGATTCTTGTCTACTGACTTAGCCCCTAAAGTTGTTGAGTCCTTTTTATCCTCACCACTTATAACACTTAAAATTAAGGCTATATCATTTACAGACCTAGCCAAAGGGCCAATTTGATCTAAAGAATTAGCCAAAGCTATTAATCCTGACCTAGATACTAGTCCATAGCTAGGTCTTAAACCTACAACTCCACAGAAGGAAGATGGTTGCCTTATAGAGCCACCTGTATCTGATCCTAAAGCTATAGGAACTAAGCCTGCCCCTACTGCAGCTGCTGAACCACTACTACTACCTCCTGTAGTTCTATCCCTATTAATCGGATTTAAACTTGGCCCAAAATATGAAGTTTCTCCTGATGAACCACAAGCAAATTCATCTAAATTTGTTTTACCTATTATTATTCCATCTTCTTTTTCTATTCTTTCTACTACACTTGCATTAAAAGGCGACTTATAATTCTCTAACATTTTTGATGCTGCTGTAGTTTTAAAATCTTTTGTAACTATATTATCTTTTACAGCTATAACTAATCCTGCAAGTTTTCCTAACTTTTCTCCCTTAGCTATTTTCTCATCTATTAGCTTAGCTTTTTCTAAGGCCTTGTCAGTATTTAAGGATATAAAAGCATTCAAATCATCATTTTCTATATTTTTAATATAATACTCAACCAGTTCAACTGCACTTATTTCTTTTTTAACCAGTAATTCTTGAATTTCATATGCATGTAAATTTCCAATCTCCATTAGTCAACCTCCTACTCATCTCTTACATTCATTAATTTAAAATATCCATACTGTTCTTCAGGTGCATTAACTATTACATCATCCTTATCCATACTTTCCCCAACTATATCATCTCTTAGTACCTGCTTTCTATTATCTATAAAAGCAAGTTCATTTACATTTTCTAATCCTGTTCTTTCTAAAACTTTCTCTACCTCTTTGTATTCATAGTTCAACTCTTCTTTTAACTTTTTATACTCTTCATCTGTAAAGTCAAGCATGGATAAATCCATAGCCTCTTTTAGATCCTTATCACTTATCATACTATGCCTCCTTAATTTAAAATATCTTCTAAATCTTTTTCTTCTATTATTGGAACCTCTAATTCTAAGGCCCTATCATATTTAGAACCTGGGTTTTTACCTACTATAAGATAATCTGTGTTCCCACTAACTGAACCTCTTACTTGTGCCCCAAAAGATTCTAAAATTTCCTTTAATTCTTTTCTTTTATAGGACTCTAGGCTTCCTGTTATAACTATAGCCTTGTTTGTAAATATATTTTCCTCTACTTCTTTTGATTCATCTTCGTAGTAAGCTTCTATACCTTCAGATAAAAGTTTTTCTAATGCTCCTTCTATTCTTGGATCAGAAAAAAACTTTACAACTGACTCAGCTATCTTAGGACCTACATCCTTAACATTTAAAAGATCATCATAGCTTGCAGCCTTTATTCCATCCAAACTCCTAAACTCTTTAACTATCTCCCTAGAAGTTTGTATTCCTACATTAGGAACTCCTAAGGCATAAATAAACCTATATAATTCAACCTTTTTACTAGATTCAATTGCTTCTAGCAGGTTATTAGTCTTCTTTTCTTTAAAACCCTCTAGCTCTATTAAGTCTGAATACTCTATTTCATATAAGTCTGGTATATCCTTTAATCCTAATTCATCTACTAACTTTTCTGCTGTCTTTTCACTAAAGCCCTCTATATTCATTGCATCTCTACTTGCAAAGTGAACTAGCCTAGATACTAATTGAGGCCTACAATCTAAAGAATTTGGACAAAACATGTGAACTCCATCTTGTTGTAGCTTAGTATGGCAAGCCGGACAATATTCTGGCTTTTCTATAACTATACTATCTTCGTAATCTTCTACAGTTCCCATAATTTCTGGTATTACTTCATTTGATCTTCTTACTAAAACTCTGGAGTTTATTTTTACTTTTTTTCTCAAAATATCATCATAGTTGTTTAAAGTAGCCCTTCTTACAGTAGCCCCTGCTATTTCTACTGGCTCCAAAATAGCACTTGGAGTTACCTTACCAGTCCTACCAACATTCCATACTACGTCCTTTAGTATTGTAGTAATCTCCTCTGTTTCAAATTTATAGGCAACTGCCCAGCGTGGAAACTTCATTGTATAGCCTAGTTTTTCCCTTGCTTCTATTTCATTTATTTTTACTACAGCCCCATCTGTAAGAACATCAAGGCTATCCTTATTTTCCTCTATAAAGTCAATTTCCTTTATTACTTCATCTATGGTTTTTACATGACTTGCATAGTCAAAAACAGGCAATTTATTTTCCTTTAAAAAGTTTAACATTTCTATATGACTAGTAAAGGTCTTTCCTTCTATATAACCTATGTTATAGCAATAAGCTATAAGTTTCCTACTTCTAGTAACACTAGTATCTAAATTCCTTAAGGCCCCTGCCGCTGCATTTCTAGCATTTTTTAAAGGTTCTTCTGCCTTCTTATTATACTCCTTTAAAGTAGATATAGGCATCAAACCTTCTGCCTGAACTTCCATCAAACCCTGAAAAGGTATTTTTAAAGGAATGTTTAAAATAGTCTTAACCTGTTCAAGTATGGCCTCTCCAACTATTCCATTTCCTCTTGTTGCTGCTTGAATTAATTGACCATTATCATAGGTTAAGTTCAAGGTCAGGCCGTCAAATTTATACTCTACTACATAAGAGTAGTTTTCTGATTCTAATAATCTAGATGCCCTTCCATCCCATTCTAATAGTTCCTCCCTAGTCTGAGCCTTTCCCAGACTCCAAAGTTCTCCTAGGTGGGTGTGTTTGTCAAATTTATCTAAAATTTCCCCACCTACCTTAAGACTTGGTGAATAAGGCCTTACCACTCCAGTTTTCTCTTCTAATTTAATTAATTCATCATAAAGTTCATCATACTCCCTATCACTAAGCTTAGGCTTATCTAAGGTATAGTAATGATAATTTAAATCATTCAATATATCTATTAACTCTTCCATCCTTTTTAATGGCTCCATAACTTCCCCCTTATAAAATCTTTATTGGCGCTATAGATAAGAGTAACTTTTTTATTCCCTTATTTTCAAAGGCAACTACTAATTGTAAATCACCTTTCATCTCTTTTACTTCTACTACAGTTCCTATTCCCCAGGCCTTGTGTTCAACCTTATCACCTGGATTAACTTCTATACTATCTTGATTATTTAACTTTTCCTGTCTTTTTTCTTCAATAAGCTTCTGTTCTCTTTCTAGCTTAAACTTACTATA
>JASKZW010000068.1 GCA_030147425.1 Tissierellales bacterium | reverse complement strand
TTTATCTTTTCTTAAAGTTAAGCCTGCTGCCATAGGATGGCCGCCAAAAGAGTGTAAATAGTCCTTCTTTTCATTTAATTTTTTATACATATTATACTCAGATATAGATCTGGCTGATCCCTTTATAAAGCCATCTTTTTTATCATCTGCCAAAACAATCGTAGGCCTATAATACATATCCTTAATCCTACCAGCAATTATCCCCGCTACACTTTGGTGTATAGAAGGCTCATAAGCTAAGATTAAATCCTTAGAGGCTATATTATTTTCTTCTATATTTTTTAAAACCTTATCCAGGCCTGTATTAGTCAATTCCTTCCTATCCTCATTAAGTTCATATAGTTCTTTTGCATAAGTTTCTGCTAAGTCCACATTATCTGTCAAAAATAATTCGGCAGCTATTTTAGCATCTGCTAACCTTCCTGAAGCATTTATACAAGGCCCTATTACAAAGCCCAAGGAGTAAGTATCTATATTACCTTTAACCAGCTTGGTCTCCTTTATAAGGGCATTTAAGCCTATGTTCTCTGTTTTATTTATTAGGTCTAATCCGTTTTTAACAATTATTCTGTTTTCATCTAATAAATCTACAACATCACAAACTGTCCCCATAGCTACAAACTCTAGTAAAGAGTCTGCCTCTCTTATATTTACATTCATAATATCATATAAAACTTGTATAAGTTTAAAAGCCACTCCTGCTCCACATAGTTCTTTAAAAGGATAGGAACAAGCACTCTGTTTAGGATTAACAACTGCATGGGCCTGGGGAATTTTTTCAATTTTATCCTCCCCATCTTCTTCATATGGAACATCGTGATGATCTGTAACTATTATCTTTATTCCTAACTCTTTTGCCCTATCTACTGCATTAAAGGCAGAAATTCCATTGTCACAAGTAACTATAGTATCAATTCCATCTTCATAGGCTTGCTCTACAATTCTTTCATTTATACCGTAACCATCTATAACCCTATCTGGTATGTCAAAATCTACCTGCCCACCGAGCCTATCTATTCCCTTATATAAGGTAACTATGGCTGAATTTCCATCCTGATCATAGTCCCCAACTATTCTAATCTTTTCTTCTAATAAAATAGATTCTTTTAATATTTCAGCTGCCTTTAATATATCCTTCATTAAATAAGGGTCATGCATTTTTTCTACTTTTGGATCCAGATAATTAGATATATCCTTATCACTGGTAAAACCTCTATTTATTAATAGTTTCGAAGTTATTTCACTTATATTGAATTTTTTTGAAATATATTTAATGTCGCCCTTTTTATTTTTTATAAACCACTTTTCCAAGCAATCACCCCTATATAATATACTACTTTTTCAATTGACTAATTTCTCTGATTTTATCCTCTAATAAGGCTTCTAAATTAGATTTTTCTAACTTTAATTCTTCTAGTTCATCTTGGGTTTTTTCTTTGTCTTTCTTTAACTTTATGTTTTTTACACCACTTAATATTGCAACTATGCCTGCTCCTAGAATACTTGATATTAGTATAACTAAAGCCTGTGATACATAAACCTCTGTAAAAATAAAGTCAATTAAAACCTTCCCTGCATTATTTATAGCAAATATTGCTACAATTATAGCAAATATTAAAGCTATTATAAAACTCTTTTCCATTTTTCTGCCCCCTTATTATATAGTTATGTGTTCTTATACCCAAATAAGTTAGGGCTACAATAAAACTGCCATATTAAGGCAGTTTTATTGTCTAAATATTTATTTTTTTGATACTTTTGACAAATCATACCAAACAGGACTTGCTATAAATATAGATGAATAAGTTCCTGATATCATACCAAATATTAAAGGTAAGGCTAATACTTTAACAGCCTCTACACCAATAATATAAAGTATAATAACTGATACTAGGGTTGTTATTGATGTATTTACCGTTCTAGTCAATGATTTTTTTATACTTAAGTTAATTATATCCTTTTTATCTGAATTTGGATTAAACTTTACTTCTTCTCTAATCCTGTCAAATATTACTATAGTATCATTTATTGAATAACCTAATATAGTTAATATTGCTGCTATAAAGGCATTATCTGCTGGTATCCTAAATATAGCAAAAACAGATAAAGTTATAAGTACGTCATGTACTAGGGCAATTATAGCTGCAAGAGCAAACTTAAATTCAAATCTCCAAGATATATATATAAGCATACCTACTGAAGCTATAAGTGAAGACATTAGAGCCTTCTTCTTTATTTCCTTACCCATAGTTGGCTCAAAGTTTTCTGATTGATACTCTGCATCTTTTAAATTAAATTTCTCAGATAATTTGTCTACTATATCTACTACATCATCATTATCTAAATCTTTATTAGTTTTTATTATAATTTCATCTTTTTCATTACCTACATGAACTATACTAGCATCTTGATCATATTCATTCATTACACTTCTAACTTCATCTACAGATACTTCCTTACCTAATTTTATCTGAATGGAAGTTCCGCCTGTAAAGTCTATACCTTCATTTAAACCTTTTGTCAACATAAAGAACATACCGATTAAAATTATTGTTAAAGATATTGCATAAAACTTTTTTCTATTCTCTATTATTTTCATATTATTCTCCCCTTACGCCATAAAGACTTTTTTTATCTGTTCCAGGCATATTTGCTGATAACTTTAGTAAATGCTTAGTTATAAAAACAGAAGTTATCATAGATGCTACTATACCTAAAATTAAAGTTACACCAAAGCCTTTTATTGGTCCTATTCCAAAATAATATAAAACTAAACCTGCTATTAATGTAGTAATATTAGAATCTAGTACTGATGATAAAGCCTTGTCAAAACCTTGGTCTATAGATGCATTTATAGACTTACCATTTTTTAGCTCCTCTTTAATTCTTTCAAATATTAAAATATTTGCATCAACAGCCATTCCTATTGATAAAACTAATCCTGCTATTCCTGGTAGTGTTAACTTAGCTCCTAAAAGTTTCATAGCTAATAAGGTTAAAATAATATAGATAGCTAAGGCTATATTAGCAACTAAACCTGATAATTTATACATTACTAACATAAATAAAAATATAAGTCCAACAGAAATAGCTCCTGCTAAGATACTCTTATCTAAAGCTTCTAAACCTAATGTTGGCCCTATAACCCTAGATTGTAGGGCTTTCATTTCTATTGGAAGGGCTCCAGCTGTTATTAAGTTAGATAGGTTTGTCGCCTCTTCTATTGTAAAGTCCCCTTGTATTATAGCCTTTCCATCTGTTATAGGCTCCTGAACAAAAGGATAAGATATTACTTCATCGTCTAACAGGATATATATAATCTTATCTTCAAGTTCTGTCTTTTCAGCTAACTCCTTGGTTGCCTTTGCAAAACTTTCTGAACCTTCCTTATCAAATTCTAAGGCTACTACAGGCTTGTCACCCATATCAGTCTTATTGTATTGTGGCTCAGATCTTTTTACATTTTTTCCACTAAGTACTTCTTCCCCATTTGGATCTACAAATTTTAACTGTGCAGTTTTTCCTATTAAGTCTATAGCCTCTTGAGGATTATCTATTCCTGCAAGCTCTATCCTTATCCTATCAGAACTTTCCTTAACAATATTTGGATCTGCAACCCCTAGGCCATCAACTCTTTTATTTATGACCATTATCGTTTGATCCATAGCTTGCTGAAGTTCTGCCCCTTGTAAATCTGTCTGAGCTTCAAGAATTACATAAACTCCCCCAGCCAGATCCAGACCTAAGTCAATAGAATCTCTAGCACTTTCTACTTTTAATTTCCCTAAATCCATACCATTGATTGCTAGGTAAGATGCACCACTTACTAATACAATTATTAGTAGGAATATTAAGAGATTTTTCTTCTTCATTCATATACCCCCTAAATTAATGTTTTCTACTAAAATAAAAGTTATGGCTAAATATCCATAACTTTTATCTTATATAGTCTACTATACTTAGGTAATTATATCATAGATAGGGCTATATTTAAAGATTATTCAAGCTAGTCTCTAAGCATAGAAAATAAAAAAACTTGAGTTCAAATGAACTCAAGTTTTTTATTCTTCCTCTTTTTTATCCTTATTCTCTTTTACTCCTACTGCCCAACGGGTAGTTTCAAGTTTTATTTTTTCTGGTCCAGATTCAATTACTAAAATATCATCCTTAACCTTTACTATCTTTCCTCTTATTCCTCCAACTGTTAAAACTACATCTCCTACTTTTAAATTATTTCTCATTTCTAAAATTTCTTTTTCCCTTTTCTTCTGTGGCCTAATAACTGTTAGGTAAAAAATAACAAAAAATATTACTGGCATAGCTAAGGCCTGGGGCAAGCTTGGTTGCTGAGCCTGAGCTGTTAATAAATTAATCATCTATATTCCTCCTAATATAAATTAATATCCGTATTTTTCATAAAACTCATCCTTATATTCTAATAGCCTATCTTCCTTTATAGCTTCTCTTATATTTTCCATAAGTTTCAATAAAAAATACAGATTATGAATTGTTGCTAATCTTGCTCCTAATATTTCATCTACATTAAATAAATGTCTTATATATGCCCTTGAATAATTTTGACAAGTGTAGCAGTCACATTCACTATCTAGTTTGCTAAAGTCTCTTTTATACTTAGCATTTCTTATATTAACCCTACCATAGGTAGTCATAACAGTACCATTTCTTGCTATTCTTGTAGGCATAACACAGTCTGCCATATCTACCCCTCTAATAACTGCTTCAAATAGATAGTCTGGAGTTCCAACTCCCATTAAATATCTAGGCTTATCCTTTGGCATTAAAGGAACTGTAAAATCTAACATCTCACACATCAATTCCTTTGGCTCCCCTACACTTAATCCTCCTATAGCATAGCCAGGGAATCCTATATCTATAATATCCTTAGCACTTTGAGCCCTTAAATCCTTGTACATGCCTCCCTGTATTATACCAAAGAGTGCTTGATTATCCCAATCTTGATGATAATCTTTACATCTTTGAGCCCATCTTGTAGTCCTCTCCATAGATTTTTTTGCATACTCATAACTAGCTGGATAAGGAGTACACTCATCAAAGGCCATCATTATATCAGAACCTAGGTAATTTTGTATCTCCATAGATTTCTCTGGACTTATAAATTGCTTTGAGCCATCTATATGGGATCTAAACTCTACTCCCTCTTCACTTATAGTCCTTAGCTTACCTAAACTAAAAACCTGAAAACCTCCACTATCAGTTAATATAGGCTTATCCCAGTTCATAAACTTATGTAAGCCTCCAGCTTCCTTTATTATATCATGTCCTGGCCTTAGATATAAGTGGTAAGTGTTTCCTAGTATAACATCAGCACCTAAGGCTTCTACTTCCTCCGGTGTCATTGCCTTTACAGTTGCCCTTGTACCTACTGGCATAAAGGCAGGCGTCTCAATAGTCCCTCTCTTAGTTTCTATTGTTCCTAATCTAGCATCACAATCTGATGCTTCCTTTAATAAATTAAATTTTATTGCCATAAAATACCTCCATTATTTAATAAGCATACTATCTCCAAAACTAAAAAATCTATATTTTTCCTTAATAGCTTCTTCATATGCCTTAAAGATTTTTTCCTTTCCTGCTAGGGCAGATATGAGCATTAAAAGTGTTGACTCTGGCAAGTGAAAATTAGTAATTAACTTATCTACTGCCTTAAATTCATAACCTGGGTAAATAAATATATCTGTCCAAGCAGAATCGGCCTGAAT